>JANNYX010000700.1:0-4173 GCA_031410295.1 Rhodoferax sp. | reverse complement strand
ATCAGAAATTTTGAATGCCTTTGAGGCAGGGCAACTTGCGCCTGTCGCCAGCGTGCGGGCAGTGCTCAAGAAGCACCAGGCCTATGCGGCAGCCACGTTCCAAAAAGATAGCCGCATCAACATCCGCATTTCTTCCAAAGACTTGCGGTCGATCCAGAAACGGGCCCTGAGCGAAGGCTTGCCCTACCAAACCCTGATTGCGAGCCTCTTGCACAAGTATGTAGAAGGCCGTTTGGTGGACGTGGGGCAGGCCCGCGCCTGACCTTTTTACCTCCGGTGTTACTGCGGCTCCAACTTCGCATCCCGCGCGATTTTGGTGAACTTCACCGCCTCGTCTTTGACAAAGGCGGCGAACTCGCCAGGGCTTTGCTTTTTGATCGCAATGCCGCCCTTGGCGAATGCGGCCATGACTTCGGGGTCTGAGAGGGCCTTGTTCAGATCCGCATTGATTTGCTGAGACAAGGCAGCGGGCGTATCAGGCGGCGCCCATAGGCCAAACCATAGGCTCAAGTCGAAACCGGCCATGCCCTGCTCGGCAATGGTTGGGATGTCGCTGGCTGCTTCCGCACGTGTGGCTGTCGTCACACCCAGCGCCTTGAGCCGGCCACCTTTTACATGGCCAATCGACGCGTCCAGCGGCGCCATGTAAAACGCGGTGCGGCCCGCCATGGTGTCTTGCATGGCTTGCGGCGAACCCTGGTAGGGGATGTGCAACATCTGGATGCCACTGGTCTGGTTGAAATGTTCGGCGGCGAGGTGGGTGGAGCTGCCCTGGCCTGCTGACGCGAAGGCCACAGCGCCGGGTTTGGCTTTGGTGTCGTTCACCAGGTCGCGCACGCTCTGGTAGGGACCGTTGGCGGCGGTCACCATCACGTAGGGCGTCATGCCGATAAAGCCGACATCAACCAGCGGCTTGCTCACGTCATAGGGCAGCTTTTTGTAGAGCGCAGGGTTGGCGGAATACGAAGCCGACTGCACCATCAACGTATAGCCGTCTGCAGGCGCCTGCGCCACCACGCCCGTACCTACCAAGCCACCCGCACCTGGGCGGTTTTCGATGACCACCGGCTGCTTCCAGATTTCAGTGAGTGATTTGGCGACGATGCGCGCGGCGATGTCGGCGCCGGAGCCGGCCGTGAGCGGTACCACCAGTTTGACGGCCTTGCTGGGGAAAGCCTGTGCGACGGCGTTTTGAGCCAACAGCGACGTTGCTGTTGCTGCCGCAATGGAGAGGCAAAGTGCGGCGCGGCGAAGGCGTGGAGGACGAGTCATGAGGGTTTCCCAAAGGGAGTTTGTTTGTTAAACCGAATCCAGAAACTGCCGCAGGTTGCGGTTGAAGATGTCAGGCTGCTCGATATTGGAGATGTGCGCCGCGTCTTCGATGATGACGAACTTCGAGCCGTCGATCATGCGGTGCAACACGGTGCCTTGCTCCACCGTGCAGGCCGGGTCTTGCCGGCCGGTCATCACCAGGGTGGGGGCCTTGATTTTGAGCAGCATCGTGGTTTGCGACATGTCGCGCATGGCGCTGGCGTTGGCTATGTACCCCTCGGTACTGGTGGCCAGCACCATCTGGCGCACGGCCTTAATTTTTTCCGGTTCACGTGCGATGAAACCCTCGCGGAACCAGCGCTTGATGGTGCCATCTGCCAGGGCGGCCGTGCCGCCGCTTAGAGCGCTGGCAATGCGTTCTGCCCAGAGGCTGCGCGGCGGCATTTCGCTGGCGCTGTTGCACAGGCCCAGCGACAATACACGCTCGGGGTAATTCGCGCCCACGTATTGCGCGACCATGCCGCCCATCGAGAGGCCCACCACGTGCGCTTTGTTGACCTTGAGCGCGTCCAGCAGCGCAATTAAATCTTCTGCGAGCGAGGCAATGCTGTAGGGGCCTGGTGTAACACCCGAACGACCGTGCCCGCGTGTGTCGTATCGCAACACGCGGTATTTATCGGCCAGGGCGGGCACGGTGTCGTCCCACATGTTGAAGTTGGACATCAGGCTGTTGTTGAGCACAACCACCGGACCATGCGAAACGCCGTCCCACTGGTAGGCGATTTCGACCTCGTTCACACGCACGGTTTGCGTCATTCAGGCTCCTGTTTTTACTGGGTTTTGATCTTAATCGACTCCCTGCTTGGCCGCGGCACCCAAATGGCCGCGTGCGGGAAAGCGATTAGGCGAATTTTGACGCCCGATGGCAGAATGATTTTTTTCGCAACCAGAATCGGGCACCCCATGAAATCCATCCTGAAAATTGCACTTTTTTCCGCGGCGGCGCTTGGCATGCTCACCTTTGTGGGCGCGCAGCAGCTCTCCATCGCCACGGGCGGCACGGGCGGCGTCTATTACCCGCTGGGGGGCGCCCTGGCGGCGGCTTTGCAAAAGAACATTCCGGGCCTCACAGCCACGGCAGAAGTTACCGGCGGTTCGGTCGACAACCTGAAACTGATTGGTAGCGGCAAACCCTACGTCGCCTTTGCCATGACCGACGCTTCGCTGGACGCCTACAAGGGTGAAGACAAGTTCAAGGGCCAGAAAGTGGCCATGAAAACACTTATGGTGCTCTACCCCAACCGCATGCACGTGGTCTCCGTGGAAGGCAAAGGCATCAACAAGATGGCCGACCTGAAAGGCAAACGTGTCTCTACCGGCTCCCCCGGCAGCGCCACTGAAGTGATGGCCTTCCGTGTCATCGAGGCGGCGGGCCTTGATAAAGACAAGGACATGAAACGCGAACGCCTGGGCGCAGCCGAGTCCACCAACGCCATCAAAGACGGCAAGATTGACGCTTACTTCTTCGTCGGTGGCCTGCCCACTGCCGCAGTGACCGACCTGGCCAACACGCCCGGCACAAAAATCAAAATGGTGGACCATTCTGAAACCGTGGCTGCCATGAACAAGAAGTATGGCAACCTTTACGTGGAAGACAGTATTCCCAAAGCCATGTACCGCGGCATGGAAGCCGACAACAAACAGGCCACCGTGATGAACATCCTGGTCGCGCCCGACAGCATGGACGAAAAGACTGCCTACAACATCGTGAAAACGATTTTTGACAAGAAGGCCGACCTGGTCGCCGCGCACAAAGAGGCTGAAAACTTCAAGCTGGAGACCCAGAGCAACGCCGCCACGCCCATCCCCTACCACCCCGGTGCGATAAAATATTTTGCTGAAAAAGGTATCAAACTGAACTGAACACCCGACGCTGCGATTGCGCCAGCCCTTGCACCTACCCCGCCACGCCTGGCGGGGTTTTTTTTAAGTAGCCCCCGCCGAATGACCAACACCCTCCACGCCACCAGTCTGCATGCACCCGCGCCGGGTATCAGTGAAGAAGCGCTCAGGAAAGCCGAGGAGTTTGTCGAAGCCGACGAAGGCGCGGCGAACAAATTCCGTGGCTGGCTGGCGGTGTTTGTCACGCTCTTGGCAGTGGGCATGTCGGCCTTTCACCTCTACACCGCCTATGCGATTTTCCCGACGCAGTGGCTGCGGCCGGTGCATGTGGGCATGGTGCTCACCTTGTGCTTTTTGCTGTTTCCTGTCACCTCCGCCTACCGCCACCGCCTGATGTGGTGGGACTTGCTTGCTGCCGCGCTGGCCATCGCCGTGGTGGCCTACCTGATCATGGGTGGTGATGATTTTGGTGACCGCAACACAACACCCCTGCCTTGGGACGTGTTTTTTGGCGTCGCGCTGGTGGTGCTGGTACTGGAGGCGATGCGGCGCAGCAGCGGCTGGATCATGCCCTTCGTCACCTTGTGTTTCATCGCCTACGCGTTGGCCGGCCCCTACCTGCCCGCACCCTGGACGCACAAGGGTTACGAGGTGGCGCGCCTGATAGGCGTGTTGTACATGACGCTCGAGGGAATTTACGGTGTGGCTGTGGATGTGTCGTCATCGCTCATCATCCTCTTCACCATCTTTGGCGCGTTTTTGCAGTATTCGGGTGCCGGCAAGTTCTACATCGATTTTTCGTTCTCTGCAATGGGTGGCAAACCGACGGGCGCAGGCCGCACCGTGGTGCTGGCGTCGTTTCTGCTGGGTGGGCCTTCGGGCTCCGGCGTTGCCACCACAGTAACGCTGGGCGCAGTCGCCTACCCGATGCTCGAGAAAGTCGGCTACGAGAAAAACGCCGCAGGCGGGCTGCTTGCCGCCGGAGGCCTGGGGGCCATC
>JANNYX010000699.1:0-1715 GCA_031410295.1 Rhodoferax sp. | reverse complement strand
GTAATGCCCAACGCGGCTATTTTTTCACCGCGCAACACCGGCGGCACGATTTCCCGTTGCAAGTCTTTGGAGCCGTGTTTGAGAATGGGAGGCAAACCAATCGAGTGGAATACAAACTGGCGTGCACACCGCCACTGCCGGTGTAGCGGGCAAAGGTCTGGTTCACCAGGCTTTTCATCCGATGGGTGGCCGGCGTGCCGCCAAATTCCTCCGGGTAACCCAAGCCGAGAAGGCCCAACTCAGACGCGCGTTGGTACAAGGGCCGTGGGAACTCGCCCGCCGCATCCCATTCGGTTACATACGGGGCGATTTCCTCTTTCGCGAAGCGCTTCACCATGTCGATGAGAGCCTGCTCTTCGGACGGTGTCAAATTTTGCATGGTCTTTGCCATTGGGTTTTGATGGTGGATGACAGATGAAGGCAAATCCAGTCATCTGTCATCACGTTACTTCACAGGCCGTTTGGCAATGCCCATGGTCTTGGCCAGGATGCCCATCATGACTTCGTCGGCGCCGCCGCCAATCGAGGCCAGGCGGCCGTCGCGGTATTTGCGGGCGACGCGGTTCTCCAGGGTGAAGCCCATGCCACCCCAGAATTGCAGACAGGTGTCGGGCACGATGCGGTTGAGCCGTCCGGCTTTCAGTTTGGCCATCGACGCCAGCTCCGTCACATCTTGTCCGCTCACGTACAACTCGCAAGCACGGTAAGTGAGGGCGCGCAGGGCCTCGACCTCGGTCTTGATTTCCACCAGCTTGAATTGCACCCATTGCTGGTCAGCCAGCGTGGCGCCAAACAGTTTGCGCTCCTGCGCCCATTCAATGGTCAAGTCGATGCAGTTGTTCAGGCCCTGAATGGCGCTGCCCGCCGCCCACAGCCGCTCTTCCTGGAACTGCATCATCTGGTAGATGAACCCCTGGCCTTCAGCGCCGATCCGATAACGTTGCGGCACCCGCACTTCGTCAAAATATATCAAGCCGGTGTCGCTCGAATGCATGCCGATCTTGCGGATTTTGCGGGCGACTTCGATGCCTTTGACCAATTTGCGGTTGAGGCCCTGGCCGGGGCCTTCACGCATCGGCACCATGATGAGGGTTTTGTTCTTGTGCGGGTTGCCGCCGGTGGCACTGGTGGCGTCGCCGGTGTTGACCAGCATACACATCCAGTCGGCCTGCAGGCTGTTGGTGATCCACATTTTCTGGCCGCTGATGAGGTAATCGTCACCGTCTTTGCGGGCGTAACTCTTGATCGAGGCGACGTCGCTGCCGGCGCCCGGTTCACTCACACCAATACAACCCACCAGGTCGCCGGCAATCGATGGCGCCAGAAAATCACGCTTCAATTCATCGCTGCCAAACCGCGCCAGCGCGGGGGTCGCCATGTCGGTTTGCACGCCGATCGCCATCGGCACACCGCCACAATGAATGTCGCCCAGACCCTCGGCCATGGCCAGCGCATAGGAATAGTCCAGCCCCATCCCGCCGTATTCAACCGGTTTGGTCAGGCCCAACAAACCCAGGTCGCCGAGTCCTTTAAAGACTTCATGGGCAGGGAAGATTTCTTCTTCCTCCCACTGCTCGACATGCGGGTTGATCTTTTCGTCAATGAAGCGCTTCAGTGTCTTCTGGATTTCGAGGTGTTCGTGGGTGTATTGCATCCTGGTCTTTCGTTGTCGTTTTTACATTCGCGCCACGCCAAACTGCATGGGCCTGGGCGTT
>JANNYX010000698.1:0-2206 GCA_031410295.1 Rhodoferax sp. | reverse complement strand
GCCAGGGGCTAGGGCGGGTTATATACTGCCACCGATTGTATCCGAGGGTCTTCTGAGGGTGTGTTTCCACCGCGCTGAAAAAATGCCCAATTCTCCACCGTATCCAAAGCGCCCAATCTCCCTCCTGTCACCCTCATGAGCCTGCGCATTTACAACACGCTTTCCCGCGGTATTGAAGCCTTTTCTCCGATCGAGCCCGGGCACGTGCGCATGTATGTCTGCGGCATTACCGTCTACGACTTGTGCCATGTCGGCCATGCCCGCGCCAATATCGGATTCGATGTGGTGCAGCGTTGGCTGCGGGCGTCCGGGTTGAAGGTGACGTTCGTGCGCAATATCACCGATATCGACGACAAGATCATCGCCCGCGCAGTGACGAACGGTGAAACCGTGCGCGGTCTGACCGACCGCATGATCATGGAGATGTACCAGGACTTTGATGCGCTGGGCATCGAGCGGCCCGATCATGAGCCGCGGGCCACGGACTACGTGCCGGAAATGTTGTCCATTGTCGAAACCTTGATCGACAAAAAACTCGCTTACCCAACGCCCTCTGGCGATGTCAATTTTGCGGTGAGAAGGTTCCCAGGTTACGGAAAACTATCTGGCAAATCCCTGGACGAACTTCACGCGGGCGAACGTGTGGCCGTGTTGGAAGGCAAAGACGACCCGCTGGATTTTGTGCTGTGGAAGTCGGCCAAAGAAAATGAGCCGGATGACGCCAAGTGGGACAGCCGGTTCGGCAAAGGCCGGCCGGGCTGGCATATCGAATGCTCCGCCATGGCCTGCAGCCTGCTTGGTGAGAGTTTCGATATCCACGGCGGTGGCGCGGACTTGCAGTTTCCGCACCATGAAAATGAAATTGCGCAAAGTGAAGGTGCCCATGGCAAGCCCCTTGCCAGGGTCTGGATGCACAACGGGTTCGTCAATATTGACAACCAGAAGATGTCCAAGTCCCTGGGCAATTTCTTCACCGTGCGCGATGTGCTGCAGAAGTACCAGCCGGAAGATCTCCGATTTTTCATCGTGCGCGCGCATTACCGCAGCCCTTTGAATTACAGCGATGTTCATCTGGACGATGCCCGCAACGCGCAGACCCGGCTCTACACGGCTTTGGCCTCGGTGTCGGTCTCTGAGGTAACCATCGATTGGCAACAGCCAAGTGCCGCGCGCTTCAAGGCGGCGATGGACAGCGATTTTGGAACTCCGGAGGCAGTAGCTGTGTTATTTGAGTTGGCGGCGCAAGTGAATCGAAGCGGTGACTCAAATATCGCCGGGTTGCTGAAAGCCCTGGGTGGCGTGCTCGGTTTGCTCCAGAAGTCCCCAAAGGAGTATTTGCAGTGGCGACCGCCGACGGTCATCAAAGCGACTCCTGGAAACGCCGATGCTGATAGTGTCCCTGCGGTCATTCGAAGTCTTGACGATGCAGGCATCGACGCATTGATCGCCAAACGCTCTGCTGCTAAAGTGGTCAAAAACTATGTCGAGGCAGACCGTATCCGCAAGCTGCTGCTGGAGCAGGGGATAGAACTGAAGGATTCGCCTCAAGGCACCACCTGGGAGGCCAAATGACCGGGCTCATAAGAATATTGGCAATAGGCCGTCTGGTTTAATGCAATGTCTGCTACAAAAAATATAGTAAACGAGACCGTGCAGCCTGACTACTGGGGTGATGCCTGCAAACACCTGGTCAAAAAAGACCGGGTGATGAAGCGTCTCATCCCGCAGTTTGGCGACGCTTGCCTGCAAACCCGTGGTGACGCTTTTGTCACCCTGGCGCGCAGCATCGTGGGCCAGCAAATCTCGGTCAAAGCCGCGCAAACCGTATGGGACCGGTTTGCCGTTCTGCCGAAAAAAATGACGGCCTCCAACGTGCTGAAACTCAAGGTCGACGATATGCGCGCCTCTGGCTTGTCTGCGCGCAAAGTGGAATACCTGGTGGACCTGGCGCTGCATTTTCACAGTGGCGCCCTGCACGTAGGCAACTGGCAGGGAATGGATGATGACGCCATCATCACCGAGCTGGTCGCGATCCGCGGCATTGGCCGGTGGACCGCCGAGATGTTTTTGATTTTTCAACTGATGCGTCCCAACATACTGCCGCTTGACGATGTTGGCCTCATCAATGGCATCAGCAAGAGCTATTTTTCGGGCGAAGCTGTCAGTCGAAGTGATGCCCGTGAGGTCGCTGCCGCCTGGTCGCCGT
>JANNYX010000697.1:0-3327 GCA_031410295.1 Rhodoferax sp. | reverse complement strand
TCTCGATCACGCTGTCGGCCAGCATCTGTTGCACCATCTGGAACTCACCGATGGCCTTGCCAAACTGCTTGCGGTCATTGGCGTAGGCGGTCATCAGCTCCAGCACATGGCTGGCCTTGCCTACCGCCCTCGCGCCCACCTGCGCCAGGCGCACGACGTTCAGGGCGCCCATGGCCAGCTTGAAGCCCTGGCCTTCGTCGCCCAAAAGCGCCAGCGGCTCCAGCGCCACGTTGTCAAAAAACAGTTCGACGTGCGGCGTGCCGCGGATGCCCATCATCTTCTGGTCCTTGCCCACGGCAAATCCAGGCAGGCCCTTGTCGACCATGAACATGGAGATTTCCTTCTCGCCCGTTTTGGCGGAGACGAGAAAAAAATCTGACCACTCGCCGTCACTGATGAAATGTTTGCTGCCGTTCAAAACCCAGCCTTCACGCCCGTTCGCTGCGGTTTTTTTCGCGTGCGTTTTGATGCCCGCTGCGTCTGAACCGGCGCCCGGCTCGGTGATGGCGATGGCACCGGTGCGTGTGCCTTGCACGGCTGGTTTCAGCCAGCGCTCGATCTGTTCGCCTTTGCAATGCAGCAGCGGCTCGTAGATGTTGCCAAAGGCGCGGCGGATCAAGATGTCGGTGGTGTGGCCAAACTGCTCCTCACACAAGATGCGGTCGAGATTCGAGAGGCCGCCGCCGCCAAGTTCTTCAGGCATATTCAGCCCGTACAGGCCCAGCGTTTTGGACTTGACATGCACGGCGTTGGCCAGGTCCACCGCAAAAACGCCGTCAATTTCAATCTGGTCTTCCAGGGGTTTGAGTTCTTCGCGGATGAAACGGCGCACCGTGTCGATCAGCATGTTTTGTTCGGCGCTGAGAGAGAAATCCATGGTGCTTGTCTGGTTGGGTCGGGAAACCGTCAGGCGGCAGGTTCCAGCGCGGTGATGGCGTTGTCCAGGCAAATGCGTGCCCAGTCGGTCTGGCCATGTTTCGCCATGCGTTCCAGGTGGATAACCTCCACGCTGACGGGCAGGTCCTGCGGCAGGGCGGCGAACAGGCCCTTCACGTTGATGTTGCCTTCGCCCACCAGCAGGCGCTCGCAGCGCGCAGTGTGAATCATCTGTTCGGTGGTGAAGTTCAGGCCGCCCTGGGCATCGCAAATCTGCGCGTAGTGCAACAGTTGACGCGGGATGGTGCGGATGTCGTCCAGCGTGGTGGTGGAGCGGCCAAAGTGCAGGGCGTCGACCAAGATGCCGGCGTTGGACGGGTTGCCTGCGGCGGTGATCACACGCCGCGCTGTCTTGACATCTTTCACCGCCGTCCAGGGCATGAATTCGAGGTCGGCGGTGAGGTGGTAGGGCCGCATCAGTTCGCACAGTTCGGCGTAACTCTGCGCCAGGCGGGCTTCGTCGGTGTCGTCGCCCGCCACCAGCACCGCCTGCGCCTTCAGGGCAGCGCCCACTTCAAGCAAGGGCCGATACGACGCGGCGTCGAAGTTGTCGCCAATACGAATGATCTCCAGGTCCATCACAGTAACGCCAGTGGCCTTCTGGACGGCCAGGGTTTCGCGCAGCGCCTCGGGTTGGCCGATCAAATGCTGTTGCGGCGCACCGGCCATATTGGGCAAGAGGCGGAAACCCACCTGTTGGTACCCGAGATCAGCCGCCAGTTGCATGGCCTGGGCCGGCGTGACCAGGCAGGAGATGAGGTAGGCGAGGGAATAATTGCGTTTCATGGCGGGCGTCTCATGGAAATGAAGCAATGGAGGGTCAAGCCAGGGTCACACCTGGGTCAAACCAATATTTGGGATTTGCCACTCAGCGCTGCGTCCCGCACGGCAAGGGTGGCGGCGAGGGTACCCAAACCATCCTGCGCGCTGCACAGGGGCGCTTCACGGCCTTCAATCACGGCCTTGAAATGTTGCAGCTGCACGGTGTAGGCATCCTGTTTGTGGACGAAGGTTTTTTCCAGCAACATTTCCCGATGCCAATGGCGCTCGCCCTGGTAGCTGAATACCTCCAGATTGGGCAGCGACATCGAGCCATGGGTGCCCATGACGAAGTGCGATTGCACTTCCTGCCTGGGATACTGGTCTTGCTCGTTGGCGCAAAAATCCCAGCAGAAAGGCCCCACGGCCGAATCTGACACGACGACCGTGCCCAGGGCGCCATTGGCAAACTTCAACAACGCCGCGGCCGAGTCTTCAATCTCAAACCCGCGCACCCGGTTGCTCGTGAACGCCTGCACCTCGACGATCTCGCCCACGATGAAACGCAGCATGTCGATGTCGTGGATCAGGTTAATCAGGATCGGGCCGCCACCCGGCGCGCGCCGCCAGGCGGCATCGTAATAACTGTCGGGCTTGTACATGCTGGCCATGGCGTTGACGTTGACGATCTGGCCGAGTTTTCCCGACTGGACTATCTCGCGCGCGCGCTGGTTGATCGGGTTGTGGCGGCGGTGGTGGCCCACCAGCACCGGCACCTTTAGGCGCTGCACCGCGGCGGCAAGTTTTCGGGCTTCTGAAACATCGTCGGCCACGGGCTTCTCCACCAGCGCTGCCGCGCCATGCTCCAGGCAGTCGATGGCGAAGGCGACATGGGTCTGGTTGGGTGTGGCCACAATCGCACCTTGTGGTTTCACGGCGTCCAGCATGCTCAGATGGTCGGCAAACCAGGGCACACCCACTGATTGCGCCAGCGCCCGCCCGGCTTCAGTCGGGTCGGCAATAGCGGCCAACACGAGGTTGTCGCTCAAGCCGATGCGGTTGACATGGGTTTTGCCGATCACACCGGCGCCAATGAGGGCGATGGAGGTTTTGGTCATTGAGGTTCTGCCGGTCAGGTTATGGGAGCTTGGGACGTGGACCCGGTCAAATCAGGTTGCGCATCGCGCGCGCGGTTTCCTGCAGGATCGGCAAGACCCGGCGCACGGCGTTCTCAGCGCTCTCCTTGCCCATCGGCATGGTGACGTTGAGGGCGCCGACCAGGTCGCCGTGCAGGTTGACCAGGGGTACCGCTATGCCACGCATGTCCAGTTCAAGCTGCTGCTCGGATATACACCAGCGTTGCCCCCGGATGCGCGCCATGTCGCCACGCAGTGCGGTGGTGTCGGTGACCGTGTGGGGGGTATAGGGCTTTAGCTCGTGGGTGGCCAGCCAGTGGGTGATCCATTCGGGGTCGCTCAAAGCCAGCAGCAGCATGCCCGACGAGGTGACCTGCGCCTGCACCCTGGCGCCCACCACGTAACCAGTGTTCATGTAGACGTTGGAGCCATTGCGCGCAAGGTAGACGATGTCGCCACCGTCCAAAACACTCATGAACGCCGTCTCCGAGGTGCC
>JANNYX010000696.1:0-2258 GCA_031410295.1 Rhodoferax sp. | reverse complement strand
CGTCGTACCAGCTCAAATAACGCTGGTAGACCGCCTTCACGTTGTGCGACACCGTGCCGTAATAACCCCGTGCGTGCCAGTGTTTCGACAATCCTTCGGGAAAAAATCTGGCAGTGTCATCGCCTCTGAAATCTCAGCCGGCTTCAAGCCATGGCTCATCAGGCGCACGGTCTGGTCATGCAGCACCCGGTACAAATCGCGCTGCTCAGAGAGGAACTGGCACACCGCAGCATTGCCCCACATCGGCCAATGGTGCTGCGCCAACACCACATCGCTGCGCGGGCCATAACGGTGCAAGGCCACGTGCAGGTACTTCGACCATGCCAGTGAATCCCGCACCGCCGCGCCGCGCAGCGGGCACAGGTTGTGCAGCGTGTGGGTGGCGTTTTCAGCGAGGTTCAGAGCGCGTTCACCGGGGAAGAAAAAATGCATTTCCGACGGCGCTTCGGTCTCCGGCGTGAGCTGGAATTCGATCTCGATGCCGTCGATCACATGCACCTCGTGTTCCTTTTCAATCGTCTGCGTGGGCGCAATCAAACTCGGGCGGCCAAACGGCATGGTCTTGCCCAGGCCCGCATCCACCTGACCCTGCGGCCCCTTGGGCAGTGTGTGCCCAAACTGGAACTGCGCCCGCCGCGCCATCGGAACACCGCCAATCACGTTCTCCGCCACCGCGTGATACATGAAGCCCGAAGGCGCGATGATGTTGACCTCGCCCGCGTCCACCTGCGCCTGGGTGCACAGGCCCGCCACGCCGCCAAAGTGGTCGCCGTGGCTGTGGCTGTACATGATGGTGTGCAGCTTGCGTTTGCCGCCAGGGTCGCGGTGTTTGCGGTACAACGCCAGGGCCGCAGCCGCTGTGGCGGGTGTGGTGAGCGCATCCAGTGCGATCAAACCGGTATCGCCCTCGATGAAAGTGATATTGGCGATGTCGTACCCGCGCACCTGGAACATCCGAGGCGTCACTTCAAAAAGCCCGTGGATGCGGTTCAGCCGCGCCTGCCGCCACAAACTCGGGTTCACCGTGTCGGCGGGTTTGTCGTCATCGAGGAAGCCGTAACCGGCGAGGCTCCAGACCGGTTTGCCGTCGCCGCTCAGCACTTCGCCACTTTCAATGCGGCCGATCAACCCGCGATTGGCGTCGGCCCAATCCTGCCCGTCTTCATCAGGCAATTCGGCAGCGATCAAGCGGTGAAAGTCGAGGGTGGGTTGGTAAGCGGGCATGTTGTTTGTCTCCAAATCGTGGTTTTTGCAAACATCATAAAGCGGACGCAGCTTGGGTCATTGTCCCGTTGCAAACGCACCCGAGCCGCGATCAACCGATCTGCCTGCAATCCCGGTTAAAGTGTTTCCAACCCCCCACACCCGAAACCAATGATGGCGACAAACCCTACCGAAACTGGCACGGCCGGCAGCAAAACCGATGATGACGATTGGCTGGGATATGGCGCGTATGCGGATGCACTATGGGGTCGTATCCAGACGGCGCTGATCAAAAGCGAAGGGGCCAACGCCAAACTCGGCGACGATCCACTGGTCATCGGCGTATTTGGCGAATGGGGCGCTGGCAAGTCCAAATTGTTGAGCCTGATGCAGGATCGCTCGCGCTCGTGGGCTAAAGAGCGCATCGGTTGGCGCAAGCGGGATGGCGGCAATTTTGGCCTGACGGTTCCGGTGTATTTCCAGCCCTGGAAATACGAGCACGAGGAACACCTGCATGTGCCTATCCTGTTGCACATCCTGTTGCACATCCTGGCGGCGTTGAAAGAGGAAATGGTCGCCGCCCAAACCTGGGGCGAATGGGCGGGCGGAAAGATTCCAGAAGCGGTGAAAAAACACATGGACCTGGTCGTTGCCGGTTTTGGCATGTGTGTGGCAGGAGCGGCCGTTGCATTGGATGGAACCCTCTCATTGGCGCAACGTGCCGGTTTGGCCACCGCCGGGCTTTTAGCCAAGGGTTTGAGCAAGGTCAATTCAAAGCTAAGTGAAAAGAATCCCGCTGACACCTTGCAGCACGTCGATTCAGGCCGCTACTACTACGAAATCCACCAGGCCCTGAAAGCGATCACGCGCCCCAAGCGCTACGGACAATACATGCAAGGAGTGAACCTCAACGCCGACCTGCCCATCAACTTCGTCATCTTCATCGACGACTTGGACCGTTGCCTGCCCGAAAAAGCTGTACAGACGCTGGAGCTGATCAAAACCATCTTCAACGCCGAGAGTTTTGCTTTTGTGCTGGCGCTGGACGACGAGGT
>JANNYX010000695.1:0-6179 GCA_031410295.1 Rhodoferax sp. | reverse complement strand
GGCGCAGAAGATGAACGAGCTGAAGACCGACGACGCGGCCGTGCTGCGCAACGCCGGCGTAATCGACCTGCCGACCATCCAGCGCTACATCAACTTCCACTACAGCGTGACGATTGACCTGTTCGGCGCCGACCAGTCGAGCAATGCCGCCATCTTCTACAGCTCGGGCCTCAAAGGGCGCTACGAAGAAGGAAAACGTGCCGACGACCACATCCTCAAAGGCCAGACCTACAAAGTGCTCGAAGTGCAAAATGGCCAGCTCGTAGAAAAAGACGTGCCCATGCTCAATGCGCTCAATGAAGTGCTGCGTGACGACTTCATCACCGATTCTGTCGCCGGGGTGAACCGCTGGAACAAGGTGATCGAGAAGGCCGGATTGCCGCAGCGCCTGACCGTGCCGCACAAGGCCTTTCACCGCAACATCGGCGCCTTGGCCGGCGTGAAAGTGGCGCCCGATGGCCGCGTCCTGAGTGAAGTCGAATGGGCCGCAAACGAGAAAAATTGGCTGCCGTCCAAAGAAGACCGCGCTTATGTGGCGAGCCTGATGGGCCGCGTGGTGGAGCCAGGCAAATTCGCCAACTGGATTGCGCCGCCGGCGATGGGCATCAACCGCCAACCGATCGACTTCGAGTACATCCGGTTTAATTAGGCCCCCACGCTACGCCGCTGCGCGGGTCGCTGCCCCCCGAGGGGCTAATTTCCCTTGGGGCGGCCCGGCGGGAAATTGCCCATCACTCCTATAGCGGCGACCAAGAATGCCTACAAAACCAGAGAGACCAACCATGAACGCACTGCTACAAGGCCCGGTGCTCAAACAGCACCTGATCGACCCCGAAATCTGCATCCGCTGCAACACCTGCGAGGCGATCTGCCCGGTGGGCGCGATCACCCACGATGCCATGAATTACGTGGTGAAAGTCGACGTGTGCAACGGCTGCATGGACTGCATCTCACCATGCCCTACCGGCTCCATCGACAACTGGCGCATGATGCCGCGCGTCAAGGCCTACAGCATTGAAGAGCAGCTCAAATGGGACACGTTGCCTGGAGAGCTGACGGACGACGCGCTGGCAGAGCTTGGCGTGTCGCAGGGCGATGTGGCAGAGGCCGCAGATGCGGCGCCCGTTTCAGCCACCATTGACGCCACCGGCCAGGCGGCTTTCAATTCATCGGCCTACGGTTCCGCCCAACCACCCTGGTCCGCCGCGCATGCCTACACTAACCTCTATGGCCCCAAGGCGGCGACAAAAACCATCACCGCTACGGTGACGGGCAACGTGCGCGTGACCGAGGTGGGCACCGACTACGACACCCACCACGTCGTGCTGGATTTCGGCAAGACGCCGTTTCCGCTGCTCGAAGGCCAGTCCATCGCCGTGCTGCCGCCCGGCGTCGATGCCAACGACCGGGCGCACCACCCGCGCCAGTATTCCATTGCCAGCCCTAGGAATGGCGAACGTCCAGGTTACAACAACTGCTCGCTCACCATCAAACGCGTGCTCGAAGACCACAGCGGCCAAGCCGTGCGCGGTGTCGCCAGCAACTTCATGTGTGATCTCAAAGTCGGCGACAAAGTCGAGGTGATCGGCCCCTTTGGCGCCAGCTTCCTGATGCCCAACCACCCCGGCAGCCACATCGTGATGATCTGCACCGGCACGGGCAGCGCGCCGATGCGGGCGATGACCGAATGGCGCCGGCGCTTAAGGGCTTCAGGCAAATTCGAAAGCGGCAAATTGATGCTGTTCTTCGGGGCGCGCAGCAAGGAAGAGTTGCCGTATTTTGGTCCGCTGCAAAACCTGCCCAAGGACTTCATCGACATCTGTTTCGCCTTTTCGCGCATTCCCGGCGCGCCCAAGCGTTACGTGCAGGACGCCATGCGTGAACGCGCGGCGGACCTGGCCCGGCTGCTGGCCGACGGCAACACCCACTTCTACGTCTGCGGTTTGAAAAGCATGGAAGAGGGTGTGGTGCTGGCACTGCGCGACGTCGCCGTGCAAGGCGGATTGGACTGGGAGGCGGTGGCCGCGGCGCTGAAAAAAGAAGGCCGCTTGCACCTTGAGACTTATTGACGACGCTCGGGCTTCAGCGATTATTTCTATACGGTATAGAAATTTAAAGAAAACCACTCTATAGGCCGTCGAATAAAATTAATTGTATGCTATTTATTATATAGCGTAAATGATGTATTTATATATAATTAATTCGTTAAAATTCATTTTCAACGCGACTTTTATCCCCTCATGAGCCGTTTCTGAACCGTTCTCAAAGCACCGATTTCAGGAACTTGGCAATGTCCGCAATTTCACTCGGATGCACGCTGTGCGGCATCGGGTAGGTGTGCCACTGCACCTTGCAGCCCAGGGCCGCCAGGGCGTCGCGTGAGGCTTCGGCACGGCTCATGACGATCATTGGGTCTTGCGTGCCATGCGCCATGAAGATGGGGGTGTCCTGGTTGGCCGCGCTGCGTTCTGCGGCCACGCTGTCGGCCAACGGCAAATAACCCGACAGCGCGATGATGCCCGCGAGTTTGGCCGGATGGCGCAAGCCGGTGTGCAGGACCATGGCGCAGCCCTGCGAGAAGCCGGCCAGCACGATGCGCGAGGCTGCAATGCCCCGAGCTACCTGGTCGGCGATCAGCGCCTCGAGCTGCAAGGCCGATTTGCGGATGCCCGCATCGTCTTCCACCCGTTGCAGTTGTGTGCCCAGAATGTCGTACCAGGCCGGCATTACATAACCGTTGTTCAGCGTGACCGGAATCGACGGCGCGTGCGGGAAGATGAAACGGATCGGCGCCAGGCCGCGCAAGTCAAGCTCGGGCACCAGGCCCGCGAAGTCATTGCCATCGGCGCCCAGGCCGTGCAGCCAGATCACCGCGGCGTTGGGGTTGGGGGCGGTTTCAATCTTGATGTGGGGAAGAATTTGGGACATTTGTTGACCAATGGGCAGAAGGTTAATTTGTTCGACGGTTTGCGGTCACCTAAAATTTGACCCCACTCCCGCTGAAATCGATGGCCCATTATCTTCGTTCGACACTGAAATTCTTGACCTGGCTGGCCGCTGGTTTGGCACTGGGCGCCGTGGCGCAAGTCCTGCCAGGACCGGCGCCGCTGGCTGCACCCAAAAGCGGGCTCACCGGCGCCGCGTCGGGCAAGGGCCCGTTGCTGCTGCAGCGCATTGACGATGTGCTCTACGGTGTCGACCCGATCTCACTGGCCATTGTGGACCGCCACCACGTCTCGGGCATCCTGGTGCGCGTCAACGCCAGCCAGCCTGCCGCGCCGCTGGACTACAGCCACTTTGTCGCCGACTGCCAGGGCAATATGCGGGTGGCGAAACTTGCCGCAACGGCCTCACCGATGGACCTCACCGCGCAAGGCGCGTCGGCGCGTGCGCGCGTGCTGGCAGCGTCAGCCGTGGTGACAGCCACTGCCGATGCGCCGGTGAAACTGGCCACCTCCAGCATGCTTGACGGCAGCCGCGCTTTTGCAGAATTTGCCTGTGCCGCGTCGCAACGGCCGGCCCAGGCCGCGTTGTTGGCCAAAGACGTGCTGGAAAACGGCGGTCCGCACGATTTGCGCACGGCCTTGTGCGACCTGCAGCCTGACGGCGTGTTTGTCACCCGCGAAGACGTCACCGTGCGTTTCAGCGATTCGGAGAAAGTCGTCTCGGTCAACAACCAGTGGCTTTCAAGCGGCAAAGTGACGAACGCTGAAATCACTTTTGGCAGTGGCAGCGCGAAGTGGCGCATCGACCGCAATTCGGCCGAGGCGAACCTGATGGACTCCACTGGCAAGGTGATTTTCTCCGGGTCGTGCGTGGCACAGCGCCCGCGTTGACTGGGGGCGCTTTGCAGCTTTGCGCGAAGCGCCATTGTTGGTGGGAACGATAACAAAGGCACTGCCAGACGCGCCCCGACAAATTCCGACAATTTCAGAGGGATTTTTGACAGGGTATCCAAATGGGTTTTCTCCGAAGAGCACACGCCCGTTTTCTGTTGCTAGGCACCGTGTGCGCAATCGTCCTTGGCAAACCGGCGATCGCCGCAGTGGCTCATCGCTAAATCAAGAAGAGCAATAGGGGCAGGAGCATCAACCAAGGCGGTGGTGGCGGTGGTGGCGGCTCTTCAATAACGAACTTCTGAGCGCTTCCAAAAGGGCCGCCGAAACCATCTGCATCGAAGGTTTTCAGTCGCAAATAGTAGGTGCCCGGCGCAGGTTTTGCGAATTTAGCAATTGGCGCTGAAGTCGTCTTGTCCAGCAACGTCGCGGCAAATTGCGGATCTGCTGACACCTGATACTGAAAGGTCTGGCCAGGCTCACGGGCCTTCCAGCTAAAGGCCATTTCGTTTTCGCTGACAGCTGGCGCATCCAGCGCGCCGGGGTCCTCGGGGATTTTGCGCTGAACAAAACCAAATACATCAGCAAAGGGGCCGTGGTCGTCACCCTTTGCCACACTGGCAATGCGCCAGAAATAACTCCCTGGCGGCAGAGCGAATTTGAATTTCGTGCCGACCACGTCTTTTTGATCGAGCAACAGGGTCTTGAAGTCCGGGCTGCCTGAAACCTGGAGGTGGTACTTTTCAGCCGCCTGGGACTCGCTCCATCCGAATGTCGCCTCGTCGCCATAAACCTTGGCAGTGTCTGCGGGCTGGTTGACGAAGGGCGCTTCTGGACGTGCCTTGAGAACGAATTCGCGTGTCGCCGACGCGCCTTCCAGGCCGTCTGCGTCAATGGATCGAACCTGCACCACATAGGCGCCATCAGGCAAATCTGGCCAGCGCGCCTGAGGTTTTGTGAATACATCCTCAAATAGCTGGCGCTCAGGAGCCGCGCGGGCAAATAGCTTGGTTCTGAAAGATGTCGCGCCCGGCTCCGGCTCCCAGGGCAGGCTGACCGGCACCCTGTCTGTCAGCTTCGGCATGCCACGCAGCAGCGGCGCGCCTAAAAGTTTGATGGGTTGTTTTGGCTCCGAGTTGATTTCTGCCAAGGTGCCAAAGCCCGCGTCGACGCGAACCGCGCGCGATTTTCCCAGCGCCGCCACACCGCCCTCCAGCACCTCGCTGAACGCAGTGCGTGTCCTGGGATCAAAGCGCGCGCGAAATTCTGTGCCGCGCACGCCCAAATTGAACACGGGTGTTGTGACCACGTACCGGGATGAAGCGTTGGTAAATGGCTTTACCAGCGAGTCAACACCTCCCTCCTCGATTTTGAGACGGGTTTCCGTGATGCCAGTGCTGCCATAAACCAGCAGGGTTTCAATCAACAGTTTGCTGTCGGGCGCGACAACGATGCTGGAGCCGTCAATAAAGCGCACTGCCAAAGTGGATTGCGGGCCGGTTTCTATCTGATCGCCAGGGAGCAGTTCCGTGCCGGCAGGGGTTTCACTTAAGCGCGCCGTGCCACGTCGCACGAAGACGAAGCCTTGACCATGGACGACAGTCGCGACGGTGGCATCACTGCGCAGCCATGCAACCGGAATGCGAATGACGGTTCCCGGCGCGAGGCGCTGCGGGTTGGGCAGGCGGTTGAGCTGTTGCAGCCTGCGCCACTCGGTGGCCGGTTTCATCAGACGCTCAACCAAAGCAATCAGCGTGTCTCCTTTTGTGACCGTGTAGTTCCATTCTTCGGCGCGTTCTGCAGCCTGGATCGGCGCATTGACTGCGGACAGCCACGCGCCGATGATGATTGTCATCACGACGCCGCGCTTGCAGGCAGCCGGGTTCGATTTCATCTTGCAGCGACTTGTATAGTTATTGAGCCAACGCATTGCCGACGCTGCCGACTATATCCGCGGGCCAATGGACACGGGCAATTTACCATTCAAAAATTTCGGCAATATTACCTGAGTGACGTCGTAATTCTCCGGGTATACAACTGCAGTGGATTCAAATTTCAATCAGCGCCTGCGAATCACACAGCAGTCAGCTTGCCTCTCGAAATGTTTCACGCACCTTGAGCACGTCATGCCAGCGGCTGATCAAAGCATCCACACATCGAGGATCGAAATGCCAGCCAGACTGTTCCTTGAGGAAATCGGTCGCACGTTCCAGCGGCCAGGCGGCTTTGTAGGGTCGCGCGGAGGTCAAAGCATCGAAAACATCAGCAACCGCAACAATCCTGCTGCACAGTGGAATAGCGTCGCCGGCAAGTCCGTTGGGATAACCCGATCCGTCGAATTTT
>JANNYX010000694.1:0-7142 GCA_031410295.1 Rhodoferax sp. | reverse complement strand
CCGAACTCCAAATACCGGAGACAGGCACGCAAGTGCCAGGCTCGGTAGATTGGGTTCTGACCCCAATTTAACGCCGCCGCGCCTTCCACGCGCCCCATAAAACGACGAGGCCCGGCAGCAGGATCATCGCCCAGATGATTTTGTCCAGGTGCGTTTTCACAAACGGAATGTTGCCGAAGAAATAACCGATGGTGATGATGCCGCCCACCCACAAGGCGCCGCCGGTCACGTCATACAAAGTGAATTTGCTGCGCGTCATCTGTGCCACTCCGGCCACAAACGGCGCGAAGGTGCGCAAGAAGGGCATGAAACGCGCCGCCACGATGGTGATGCCGCCATACTTCTCGTAAAACGCGTGCGCCTGGTTGAAGGCGTTTTTATTGAAAAACTTCGAGTTCTCCCACTTGAACACACGCGGGCCAAAATAGCGGCCAATGGTGTAATTGCTCTGGTTGCCCAACACAGCAGCGGCGAAGAGCAAGCCGACCGACAGCGGGTAACTCATCAGCCCCACGCCACACATGGCGCCCACCACAAACAGCAGCGAATCACCCGGTAAAAACGGCATCACGACGACGCCGGTCTCGACAAAAATGATCAGGAACAGCAGGGCATACACCCACAGGCCGTAATTGGTAACGAACGCCTCCAGGTATTTGTCGACATGCAGAATGAAATCAAGGAGGTAGGTTGCGAGTTCCATGGGGCGGAATTATCCATGCACCTTAAAATCCGTTCGTGACCGCTCTGCTCTTTGCCACCCCTGAAACAAGCGCCCGCCGGCCCATCCGCGAACTGCCCGATGAACTGATCAGCCAGATCGCGGCCGGTGAGGTGGTGGAGCGGCCCGCCTCGGTGGTGCGCGAGCTGGTCGACAACGCGCTGGACGCCGGCTCGACGCAAGTCACGGTGCGCCTGCTGGCCGGCGGTGTGCGTCTGATTTCAGTGGAAGACAACGGCGGCGGAATCCTTTCCGAAGAATTGCCGCTGGCCTTCAAGCGCCACGCCACCAGCAAGATTGCCAGCCTGGCGGATCTGGAGTCGGTGGGCACCATGGGATTCCGTGGCGAAGCCTTGTCTGCTATAAATTCAATAGCTAACTGTTCAATATATTCGACGGCCTATGGTCATTCCGATGCATGGGTTTTGAACGGACGCTCAGGGGAGCTGTCACGCGCCGCACGAACCGTAGGCACTACCGTTGAAGTCAAGGAGCTGTTTTTCAGCACGCCCGCACGCCGCAAGTTTCTAAAGACCGACGCCACTGAACTCTCGCATTGCATCGAAGCCGTGCGCCGCCATGCGCTGGCACGGCCCGACGTGAGTTTTGCGATTTGGCACGAAGGCAAACTGGTTGAACACTGGCGGGCTGTTGCGGGCCCGCTTGAAGATTCCATTGACCAGCGCCTGCGCGATGTTTTGGGCGATGATTTTGTCGAGCGCTCGGTGCGTGTGGACTACACCAGTTCACCGCAATTCGGCCAGACTGTGCGGGTGTGGGGCCGCGCCGGCATTCCGGACGCCGCCCGCGCCCGCGCCGACCAACAGTTTGCCTACGTCAATGGCCGCTTCGTGCGAGAAAAGGTGCTCAGCCACGGCGCCCGCAGCGCCTATGAGGACGTGTTGCACGGACACCGCCAGCCGGTGTATGCGCTGTTTGTGCAAATCGATCCGACGCGGGTCGATGTGAACGTGCATCCGACCAAAATTGAAGTGCGGTTTCGCGACAGCCGCGACGTCCACCAGGCCATGCACCATGCGCTGCAAGACGCGCTGGCCAGGCCGCGGGCGGGCGTGGCGCCAGTGCCCGAGCGGTCAGGCCCTGAGTCCGGAGTCTTCGAAAGTTACGCGAAGAATGTCCAGCAAACATGGCCTCAGGAAGCAATTCATTTCGGAGCATTCAAGGGCGGCGAATCTGGCCATCGGGTAGAGGATATCGGCGCTTTGTGGCAATCGTCACCGGCCCGGGAAAACGCTGATTCACCAGCCGCTTTTTCTGCGCAGGCTGGCCTGGCTACGCCGCGCGCGCAGGACGCCGCCAACACCGCTGACCCATCCACGGGCTGGCCCTTGGGCCGCGCCCTGGCGCAGCTTCAAGGCATCTACATCCTCGCCGAAAACCTGAAGGGCCTGATCATCGTGGACATGCATGCGTCGCATGAACGCATCGTCTACGAGCGCCTGAAATCGCAGATGGATGCCGCACCCGACAGACGTATCGCCAGCCAGCCTTTGTTGATACCCTCAACCTTTGCTGCATCACCGCTTGAGGTGGCCACCGCAGAGGCTCACGCCGAATCGCTGGCCCAATTGGGGCTGGAGATCAGCGCGTTTTCCCCCAAAACCCTCGCTGTTCGCGCCGTGCCCGCCACACTCGCGCGCGACAGTGCCGAACGCAATGACAGCGAACTCGCCCGCAGCGTGCTGGCCGAACTGGCGCAACACGACGCCAGCAACGTCATCGAACGCGCGCAAAACGAATTGCTCTCCACCATGGCCTGCCATGGCGCCGTGCGCGCCAACCGCAAGCTAACGATCGAAGAAATGAACGCGCTCCTGCGCCAGATGGAGGCGACAGACCGCTCTGACCAATGCAACCATGGGCGGCCGACGTGGCGCCAGGTCAGCATCAAGGAGCTGGACGCGTTATTTTTGCGCGGGCGCTGAGCGGCTATCCGACCGCCTGCAAAGTCAACCCGGCGCAATATTGCAATCGCGCCGCAACAGCGCCATGGCGTCCTGCAATTCGTAGTCGTGGTCGCTGAGCAAACGGCTGTGTGCATCTTCCAAAAAGTCTTGCCACATCTGCAGGTAGCCGCTCTGGAATTGCGCCGGGGCGTTACCCAAAATGTAAGGAGACACCAGCTGCGGATTCATGCCGGATTTGCGGATCTTGCGCACCAGCGTGGCGGCGGCTTTGACAGTGAGAAGGGTCTTGTGTGCGCTGCCTGAGGCGATGCACAGGAAGAGCGTAAGCAGCGAGCCGTCGTCACTGTGGCCGCCGGTGGCTTTGTTCCAGGCTGCGGAGGCGGCGCGGTCAAAGTCGTCAACCTGGCTCAGGGCGTCTTCGATCCAGAAGTAGCGGCCCATGAAGGCGAGGGTTTGGTCAAAGAGTTTTCTGGCGGGCAGTGTACTGTCGAGAATTTTCGGTACGTCAGAGAGGATCGTTCTGCGCACGCCTTCGACCACCGTTTTGAATTCTGCGGGCAGGTTTTGGGGCAAGGGAAGGCTGAGGGTTTCGGCCTTGAAAACCTTGGCCGACTTCGCAGTCTTTGCAACCTTTAGAGTCGCGGCTTTCTTCTTGAAGGCGGCCATCGTTCTTTGAAACGCCACCCAGTCGGGAAAACGCGTCTGGCGGGTGGCCAGCGCCAAGAGGCCGGTGCGGATCACCGCTTCGGCATCGCGGCCAGAGTCTTCCAGTTCATCAGGCTCCATGCCCAGTTGCCCGGCGAACCACAACGCGGCCTGAACAAGCTGCGCGACCTGGCTGCGTTTGGCTAGTTCGGCCTGGTAGTCCGCCAGGCTGCGCAGCGTCCATTTGGCCAGTTGCGGGATGTGGTCGTCCGTAAAGCCGCCCTGCTCGTGCATGCCGAAGTGGCTGCTCTGCGGCGTGGCGATCAGGGCCTTGAGCATGTCAGACGCGCCCTTGGAGCGAGACAGCAAGCTGTTGTCACGCAGCGCCTCGGCCGCTTGGCGCAGGTCACCTTTGCCGTTGAGCTCCAGGTTCAGGCTGACCAGGTTGACGATGCGCTCGCGGGCGCGTTCCAGCTCGGGGCGCAGGAACTCGCTGCCGAAGTAACGCGCGATTTGCACCATGCCTTTGGGCGCTTCAACTTCTATGGCACGCAGCTTGGCCTGGTCGATGATGCCGTGTTGAAGCCCATAGGCCAGGGCCTTTTCGAAAAACGGCCGGGCATCGAAGAGCGCAACCGTCTGGGCTGCTTCGGGCGAAAGCAGGCTTGAATCAGCCATGGTGCCCTGACAGTTCCCGGGCCGTCCTCATATGGCGGACTCTTCGTCTGCCTCCAGCGCCGCAGGTGTGGCCTTGCCGCGATCGGTGTCGCTGATGTCGACCTTGCCGTCGCTGCCGTCATCGTTCTCGGCTTGCGCGTCTTCTGCCTCACCCGCATCGTGGGCGCGGGCCTTGGCGCGCAGCACGAGCAGAGTTTCCACAAACAGATCAGGGCAGTCGTGGCGCAAAAGCCAGGCCAGTTGCATCCAGTCGCGGTCGGCCACTTCGTCTTCGTCTACGCGGGGCTTTACATAGGCGTTGGCCAGCAAGGCAGCTTCTGACAGGATCTCGCCGTCGTCTTCAACCGTATCAAAGGTGCCGCTGCGGGCAAAGGCCTCGATGCGGGCCCATTTTTCGGTGAAGTAGTCGGCCAGCGCTTCAGCGCCGCCCTCCAGCTTGTCGATAGCTTCCAAAAACTCCACCGGGTCGGCGTCTTCCCGGAAGATGATGGAATTGACCATGCCGCGCAGATGCGTGTGGCTCAGGTCTTTGTACTGCTTTTCGATGACCACGGCGCGGGCGAATTGCTCCGGCGAAATCAGCAGGTTGATGACCGATTCCTTCGAGTTGTCGTATTCGCGGATCACGGCCAGGATGTCTTTGGGCGGCAATTGCTCCAGCACCACCATCAGGGCGTTGTCGCCTTCGCTGTCGGCGAGTTCAACCAGCGCGGCTTCGGCGGCCACGATGTCGCCAGCGGCGATGAGACTTTGGGTTTTGGCAATCAGGGCGAGTGAGTTCATGGGGTGATTTTTCTGCGCTACTTCTACGTTCGTTTCTGCATTTACTCCTTCGTATGCAGCGGCTTCAGTCTTTGCGGTCAAAGCCCTGTTCAACCATCCAGTCGTTGCCAGCATCTTCCCGGGCGCGTGCATCGGCTTCTTCTTCGTCGTGGTCTTCAGTGTGGGTGTCGTCGTGGCGCTCGTTGCGCATTTCGTCGCGATCTTGCTTGGCGCCGTCCTTGCCGCTGTCTTTTTCGCCCTGATCGCCCTCTTCGTCATCGGTTTCAAACTGCGCGCGTTCTGCCGCCGTCAGTGGTTTGTGGTGCATGTATTCAAGCGCGGCAGCAATGGTCATGAACCAGTCGCCCACAGGCTCCTTCAAAATGGTTTGCACGATGTCATGCGCCCAAGGCGCCACGTCAATCGTGTCGCTAAAGCTGCTCCACTCGGGGAGTTCATCCGAATCTTGCGCCATCAGGTGGTTCATGGCGGCGGCGTTGGTAAAGCGAAAGGCCTGGTGCAAAACAACCGCCACCATCTCGGGGCTGATCTCCATCATTTTGACCAGAAAGCCCATCTCGCGGCGCTTTTCAGCCAGGCGTTTGTGCAGCACATGGCGGCCTTCGGAGTCTGTGCTCAGATCGTCGAGCTCAGACTGGTAGGCGGAACGCAGATTATGGAAAAAGGAGGATGTGGTCAATGGAAATTGCTCGGGCGGAGTGGGGATGAAGGGTGAAAGTGTCCAGTTCAATGCGCAGCCCGAATGAGCGGCTCAAAGTAGGCTTGCCAGATCTCACGCGCCGTCTCTGCCGGGTCGTCCAGCAGGTTGCGGCGGCGGTTGTCGTCATAGGCCTGGTGTTTGGCGTCATCGGACAGCACCTCGTAGGCCTCCTGCACGGCGCGAAAACGGGCGGGCGCATCGGCATCCGGATTGCGGTCCGGGTGGTACTGCGCCGCCTTCTGGCGAAACGCCTTCTTGATGTCAGCCAACGTGGCGGAACTGGCGAGGCCCAATGCGGTGTAGTGGTCTTTCATGGGCAGTTGGGTTGGGTGGGAATCTGGAACGGCAGGCGTTCGATGACTGGTTGCCCAGCGGGCAGGCCTGAGGTGATTTTAGTTGCTGCGCTTTGAAAGGGCGCCTGAGGTGAAAAATGGCGCGAAACCCTTGATCCGCGCTGGATTGACGACGCTCACAATCCAGCTCCCATCACTGGGAGTCGTCGTCGCCGCCTCACCATACGGCCACGAGGCTTCCATGCACACCTTGGTCAACGAACTGTCGCAGCCTCGCTGCTTGAGCCAGACCAGCAAAGCTACAAAGCTTTTGGCGTCATTGTTGCTCACGTGAGATTTGATCTTGCCCCAGCCATCCAGCTTGCTTTTGGCCACATCGATACCCACGCACCAGACCGTGATTCCGTTTGAACCGAAAAACGGTCTGGAGCAACTATCTAACCCACGGGCTTGGGACTCAAGCTTTCAAGCCCCGGCCCTAGGCCTCATCGGCATCTTTCCGACCGGCCTGTTCAACATCTGTGATTTTGCTGGTTGCTGAGCTGACTATGGGAAGATACGAGACTTCACTTTACATGCCTTCATCTTCATTGGTTTCCTCAAGGATATTAGCTTCCGCTTTGTAGCGCGCTATCTCCACGGCCTTGATGAGTTCATATAGTCTTGGAATCTCGGCGATTTCAACAAGCCGTTTATCGTTTGATGCAATTTCGGCTTCATCGCGTGTAGGCAAGGCGGCGACAAGTTCATCTACGCATCCATAGAACGCCACAACATCTGCGCGCTCGTCAGCTTCAAGATGTCTTTCCCGCTGCGCAAGACGCTTTTTAATCCAGTTCAGTTCGCGATGTAGTTGAATTAGATGATATGGTCGCCGAAAGTCAAGTACCTGATGGAACAGATTCTCAAGATATCTCATGTTCCTGACAACTCGAACTCGAACTTTAGTTGTTGCTTCATGCGACCTAATAATCCATTCAATGAGTCGAACGCCGATCCATATCCCCAGCATCTCGCTTGATAGGTTCCCCCAAAGGGAATCTAGGTGGTCCTCTGGGCGGCCTCCTTTCGGCACGAGAACGAACGCAATAGAGGAGCAAAGGCCCGCAATACCAAAGGCATCAAGTATCAGAAGATATTTCGGATATCGCATGATATGAGGGTGGCGTTGCGAAGCCTAACGAGGCTGACCAAAAATTCCATTTCGCAGAAGTTTCATTGCCATAGCCCTTTGAGTTTTTGCTAACTCGCGCCACTATTGTGACCCTGGCGCGTGCCTATTGGGTGGTCTTGCCCCAACATTTTCTTCACTGGCGCCACCTGCGGTTGGCCAACTCGATGTTGTGCACCCTGCCAGTACAGGTGCCACTGCATGTTCAACTTCTCGCGCCCGC
>JANNYX010000693.1:0-1685 GCA_031410295.1 Rhodoferax sp. | reverse complement strand
CGCCCATTTTTTTACTCCAAGTTAAATAGTTGAGGACAGAGCTGGCTCGCTTGGCGTAGCTTTGGGCTGTCCCGCAAAGTTTCAGGCGGCCATGGCTGTTTGACCCATCTTCACCGCCTTGACGATGTTCTGGTAACCGGTGCAGCGGCACAGGTTGCCTTCGAGCAGTTCGCGGATCTCGCCCTCGTCGGCCTTGGGGTGGTGGGTGCATAGGTCAACCGCGCTCATCACCATGCCGGTGGTACAGAAGCCGCACTGCAGGCCGTGGCACTCCTTGAAGGCGGCCTGCATCGGGTGCAGGGTGCCATCGGCTTTGGCCAGGCCTTCGATGGTGGTGATTTCGGCGCCGCTGGCCTGTGCCACCAGGATGTTGCATGATTTGACCGCGCGGCCATTCATGATGACGGTGCAGGCGCCGCATTGCGCGGTGTCGCAACCGACATGGGTTCCGGTGAGTTTGAGGCTTTCGCGCAAGGCCTGCACCAGCAAGGTGTTGTCGGCAAGATCCAGGCTGGTGGACTTGCCGTTGACTTTCATCTGAACCTGCATAAAAAGATCTCCATGGGAAGGGAATGGGAACGACTGGAGAATTATTGATTTAGGCCTATTTGGACCGCCTAGGCGAAACCCTAGGGTGAACTTGCGTAAGATGTTAAATTCTCAAATTGAAACAAGGTGACTGTCACCCCAACGCACCCGCCCAGCCCATGCTCCAAACCCTGATCCACACGTCTGAACAACGACTGCGCCAAATCCAGTTGGCGCGTCAGGCTTTGCTGCATGACGGCGCGCCTGCCATTGGCAATTTGACCGAGCCGTGGATTGCACAGTCCTGGCAACGTTGTCTGCAAAGCGGCCAGCGCCCACATCATTCAGTGAGTTTCGATATGGTGTCAGCGCAGGCGATGCGCCGCTCGGAAGAGGCCAACCACAACTTGCTCAAGGCGGCGCGACCGGCCCTGAAACAGTTGGGTCATGCCATTGCGGAAACCCGCTATTTCGCCATCCTGACCAATGCCGAGGGCATGGTGGTGGACGTGGGCGGGCAGATCGACCGCAGCGACCCGCGCGCCACCGTGATCGCCCGCGTGGGTGTGGATTTGTCCGAGCAGAGTGTCGGCACCACCGCCATCAGCGCCGCCTTGAACGAGCGGCACGCCGTATGGCTGCACCGGGGCGAGCATTTTTTCAATGGCAACGCGGCCTACAGCTGCGCCGGGGCGCCACTGTTTGGCCCGGACGGGCGCGTCGTCGGCATGCTGGATCTGACCGGCGTCGAGGTTGAGGAGCGCCCCGAGCTCAAGCACCTGCTAGCCCAATCTGCCCGCAGCATCGAAAACGCCCTGATACTGGAGCGCGCGCACAGGTTGCTGGTGCGCTTGAATTGGCCCGGGCGCGCGCTGGGCGATGAAACCGACGGCCTGGTGTGCCTGGATGCCGACGGCTGGGTGAGCGGGGCTAATCAGGCGGCGCGCCAGATGATCGCGCAACTGACGTCAGAAGGCGATGAACGTGCCGCGCCAAAACACAGCAGCGAACTCTTTGCCATGCCGTTTGAAATGTTGTTTGACGCCGCCGGGCGTGAGTCTTACGGACGGCCTGCGCCGATTGATGTCCCGCTTTGGTCAGGATTGCGTTTGAACGCCATTTCGGTCAAACGCGGCCAGCCGCAGCCTGAGCATGGC
>JANNYX010000692.1:0-2518 GCA_031410295.1 Rhodoferax sp. | reverse complement strand
TGGCTTCTTCAAAAGACACTTGATGTTTCTTGAGATTTGCAGTGGCTTTAGCTTCATCCCACTTAAATTCAACCATACGTACATTGTATTTATGATTTTCCGCAAGTCAAGTTGCTAAGTATGAAGCTGTTTAACGTTTGAGTTCACCGGCGGCGCCGGTACTCCGGGGACGTCCGGTGCAAAAGGGTTAGGTCTCACCCTGGACCGCTGCGAACTGCTTGAGTATGCGATTGACCTTGGGCTCCACGGGCACAAACTCTGGGTGCTCGCGAGACACGGCCATGGCGGTGAGCATGAAGACTGTTGCCCGAAGGGCCCGCGACACCTAAGCCCTGGCGGCGTTGGGGTGGGTCAGGGCGGCCTCCAACTACTGTGAATTATGTTTCAAATAAATTAAACAAAAACAAACACCCTATAGGCCGTCGAATACATTCAATAGTTTGCTATGTATTATATATCATACTTGAACAGTAATTAATCTATATTTAATTTAATATTAATTTACAACGACTATTCAAGCTTTTCAACGGGTCGCCGCCGCGTGATCCAAGCCAGACCACAGGCCCGCATCATTCGCAGGCTCCGAGCCGCTTCAACTCACCTTGCGGCGCAACTGCTCGACCTTGTCGGCCAGCACGTCAATGTCCATGCTTTCTTCGGCGTTGACGAGGTAGGTCTCCAGGTCTTTCACGGCCAGCGCCGCGTGGCCCAATTCAGCGTGGGCCAGGCCGCGGTCGCGGTGTTCGTCCCAGCCGTGGGGCAGCAGGATGATGAGGCGGTCCAGCACTGCGATCTGGCGCGGCCAGTCCTGCTGAGCACGGTAGATTTCCTTGAGGTTGTGCAACATGCGCGCGATGATGGCGCGCGGTGGCGATGCCTGCAAGTACAAACCCAGCGGCACTTCGAACTCGTCGACCAAACCACTCTTGCGGCGAAACGGCTCCAGCCGCTCGGCCAGCTCGCCGCGGCTCAAAGACTGCCCGTCAAACGGGTTGATCACCACCTGCCCCTTGGGCAAATTCACCTTGATCATGAAATGCCCCGGAAACGCCACGCCGCGGGCCGACAGCCCCAGGCTCTGCGCCAGTTCCAGCCAGATCAGCGCCAGCGAAATCGGGATGCCGCGGCGCGTGTGCAGGACCTGGTTGATATAGCTGTTGTCGGGGTCGTAATAATTGTTGACGTTGCCGCCAAACCCCAGGCTGGTGAAGAAAAAATTGTTCAGCACGCGCAGCTTGTGCATCGGCGGCGCGTCCAGCGGGATGCGGCGTTTGAGGCGCGCCAGCATCTGGTCAATTTCACCCAGCACCTGCTGCACGTCAAGCTCGGGGTATTCGTCCTGCGCCAGGCTGACGGCCGCTTCTAGCAGTGGAAACGCCTCGTCACTCTGCACCAGCGTGGCAAAGTACGAAAGCGGTGAGGGTGTGTCGTAAGACAAGTTCATGGTGACAAGCTCATGGCTGCAACGGCATTTTGCTCCAAATCAGGGCCTTCAATCAACGCCGCAGAAACTGGCGTAATTTCAGGCCGGCGCCCCAGGTTGCTACAAAGTATATAGCTATCGAGGTGCCGATCACAAGCGCCATCAGGCCCACGCGATGCCAATTCTGGCCGGGCATGCGGGTCCAGGCCACCGCGCCCGCCGCCCACATCAAAAAAACCGCCATCAAGGCGCTTGCAGCCAGCACCTGCAAGGCAAACACGCCCCAGCCGGAAGCAGGTTTGTAATTGCCACGCCGCATCAGGCCCGCCAGCAGCCAGGCGGCGTTGATCAAGGCGCCGATGCCGATGGACAAGGTCAGCGCCGCATGCTGGTACAGCGGCACCAAAAATACGTTGAGGATCTGCGTCACGATCAGGACAACTATGGCGATGCGCGCTGGCGTTTTCATGTCGTGGTGGGCATAAAAACCCGGCGCCAGCACCTTGATCGCCACTACCCCGACCAGCCCGGCGCCCCAGCCCATCAGCGCCAGCGAGGTTTGTTGCACGTCATGCTCGGTATACGCGCCATACTGAAAAATGACCGCCACCAGCGGCTTGGCAAACACCAACAGCGCCACCGAGCACGGCACCCCCAGCAACACCGCCAGGCGCAGGCCCCAGTCGAGCAGGCCGGAATATTTCTCACCCAGGTTGGCGGCGCGCGCGGAACTGAGCTGCGGCATTAAGACCACGCCCAGCGCCACGCCCAGGAGCGCTGTCGGGAATTCCATCAAGCGGTCGGCGTTGGAGAGCCAGGTCACGCTGCCACTGGCCAGGCGCGAGGCGATCTGGGTGTTGATGAAGAGTGAAATTTGCGCCACACCGACGCCCAACAGCGCGGGCGCCATCATGGCGCCGACCTGGCGCGTGGCCGGGTCGCGCCAGGCGGCCTTGAACTTTTGCCAACCGGCGCCCACGCTGGGAAATAACCCGAGGCGCTTCAACGCGGGAATTTGCATGCCCAGTTGCAGCACACCACCGAGCATCACGCCTACCACCTGGGCGTAGATCGGCTCGATGCCCTCTGCCTGAA
>JANNYX010000691.1:0-2997 GCA_031410295.1 Rhodoferax sp. | reverse complement strand
GGAGACCTTCATGAACGATTCAAACAAATCAGCAGCCGGCCAGGTTAATGCGCACGTCTGCGATGCCGTGGTGATCGGCGCAGGTTTTGCCGGGCTGTACATGTTGTACAGACTGCGCCAGCTCGGGCTCAAGGCGCGGGTCTTTGAAACCGGCGATGGGGTCGGCGGCACCTGGTACTGGAACCGTTACCCTGGGGCCCGCTGCGACGTTGAAAGCATGCAGTACTCCTACTCGTTTTCAGAGGAGCTGCAGCAAGAGTGGCAGTGGACCGAGCGTTATCCCAAACAGGCGGAGATATTGCGCTACATCAACCATGTGGCTGACCGTTTTGAACTGCGCCGGGACATCCAGCTTGAGACGCGCGTTGCCAGCGCCGCTTACGATGAAGCGAAGAACGCCTGGACGGTCCGCACCGATTGTGGTGACGTGGTGGCCGCCCGTTTCCTGATCAGCGCCGGCGGTTGCCTGTCGGCTGCCCGCGTGCCGGACATGCCGGGCCTGGCCGATTTCCAGGGCAAGTGGTATCACACTGGCAACTGGCCACATGAGCCGGTGGACTTCAGCGGCCAGCGCGTCGGCGTGATTGGCACGGGCTCCTCCGGCATCCAGAGCATTCCGGCGATTGCTGCGCGGGCGGCCAAGGTGGTGGTGTTTCAACGCACCCCCAACTTCAGCATCCCCGCCTGGAACCGCCCATTGCCGCCAGACGAGCAGCAGACCTGGAAGGCCAACTATGCAGCTCTGCGCAAGCAGGCCAAGACCACTCGCTCAGGCATCCTTTACGACTACAGCCAATACGCCAGTGCCGATGTCAGTGAGTCAGAGCGGCAACAGGAGTACGAGCGCCGGTGGGCCAAAGGCGGCGCCAATTACACCCACGCGTTCAACGACATCTATTCCAACCAGAAGGCCAACGATGACGCGGCCGAATTTGTTCGCAACAAGATCAGAAGCACCGTCAAAGATACACAGGTTGCCGAGTTGCTGGCGCCCACCGACCACGCCATCGGCACCAAACGCATCTGTGTCGATACCGACTACTACGAAACCTACAACCAACCCCACGTGAGCCTGGTGGATTTACGGGCTGCCCCCATCGAGGCGATTGTGCCCAACGGCATCCGCACTCAACACCAAACCCATGAACTCGACAGCATCGTATTTGCCACAGGTTATGACGCAGTCACCGGTTCACTGGACCGCATTGACATTCGCGGTAAAGGCGGGTTGGCGCTCAGGGAGAAGTGGACCGCCGGGCCGCGCACTCACCTGGGGCTGATGACCGCCGGTTTTCCCAACTTCTTCCTGATTACCGGTCCCGGGAGTCCGTCGGTATTGACCAATGTGATCATGGCGATTGAGCAACATGTAGAGTGGATTGCCGATTGCTTGAAGCACATGCAATCGGAGGGTCTCAACCGCGCAGAGGCAAGCTTGCAGGCCGAGGACCACTGGGTCAGCCACGTGAACGAAGTGGCGTCCAAGACCCTGTTCACTGGCACCAAATCCTGGTACATGGGCGCCAACATTCCGGGCAAACCGCGCGTTTTTCTCCCGTATATCGGCGGCCTGGGCGCCTACACAATCATCTGTGACGAGGTAGTGGCCGAGGGTTACCGCGGCTTCAATTTCAAGGACCACCACGCCAAAACCCCACAACCCGCCTAAGCAACAAAATGAACCGTTTCACAGATCAAGTCTTTTTAATTTCTGGCGGGGCGCGAGGTCTCGGCGCGGCGCAGGCGCGGGCCCTGGTTGCCGAGGGCGCACGCGTTGTCATTGGTGACGTTTTGGCAGTTGAGGGCCGCCAGCTTGCCGCCGAACTGGGTCAGGCATGCCGCTTCCAGTTGCTGGACGTCACCAGCGAAACCCAATGGGCAGCCGCTGTTGATTGCGCCCGGGGCATCGGTGAACTCCGCGGTCTGGTCAACAACGCCGGCGTGCTGATCATGTTGCCGATGATGGAAACCAGCGCTGCCGAATTCGAGCGCCTGACGCGCGTCAACCAGCTCGGCACCTTTATTGGGATGAAGGCTGTCGTCGCGGCGCTGGAGCAGTCAGGTGGCGGCGCCATTGTCAATTTGTCCTCGGTTGCTGGCCTGCGGGGAACGCCCAATGCATTGGCCTATTCCGCCAGCAAATGGGCGGTGCGCGGCATGACCAAAGCTGCAGCGCTGGAGCTGGCTCCCAAAAATATCCGCGTCAATTCCGTCCACCCTGGACCCATTGACACCGACATGATGCGGGTGCGGGGCGAGGAAGAGAACCTGACGCGCACCCAGCGGATTCCGATGAAGCGGTTTGGCACAGCCAAAGAAGTTGCCGGCCTTGTGCTCTTTTTATTGAGTGACGAGAGCCGCTACATGACCGGCTCGGAAGTGGCCATGGACGGCGGCATCAGTTTGTAGAGCAGGAGCAGCACATGGCGCGATTCGACGACCGGGTATTTCTGATTTCAGGCGGGGCACGGGGCCTCGGCTCTGCGCAGGCGCGCGCACTTGTGGCCGAAGGCGGCCGCGTGGTGATTGGGGATGTGCTCGCTGAAGAAGGGGCGCGGCTCGCTGCGGAATTGGGTTCGACCTGTGTTTTCCGGATGCTGGACGTTACCAACGAGGCGCACTGGAACGACGCCGTGGCGGCGGCCGAACGATTGGGCAGCTTGCATGGCCTGGTCAACAACGCCGGGGTGTATGCCCCCGTGCCGATGCTGGACACCACTGCCGAAGAGTTCGAACGCCATACCCGCATCAACCAGTTGGGCACCTTCCTTGGTATGCGCTCGGTGATTTCTGCATTTGAACGCACCGGCAGTGGTGTGATCGTAAACATGTCTTCGACTGTGGCGCTGCGCAGCGCGCCCAATGCCATTGCCTACACAGCATCCAAATGGGCGGTGCGGGGCATGACCAAAGCCGCAGCACTGGAGCTTGCGCCCAAGAACATCCGCGTCAACTCCGTTCACCCAGGTCCCATCGACACTGACATGCTCAGCGTAC
>JANNYX010000690.1:0-11854 GCA_031410295.1 Rhodoferax sp. | reverse complement strand
CCGGAAACTGGCCGCCGCGCACCACTTGCAGCAATTGGACAATGAATTCAATTTCGCGAATGCCACCCCGTGACAATTTCACATCGTTGGCACGCTCTGGGCGTCCTGCGCTGCGTTTTGCAGCATGTGCCCGAATTTGTTGATGCAAAACACGCAGCGAATCGAACACACGGTAATCGAGGTAGCGACGGAAAACAAACGGCACAACCAGGCGGCGGATTTCAAGGACCGGGCCATTCAGGAGTGCGTCTCGCGGCGCAACTACGCGGCTCTTCAGCCAGGCAAACCGCTCCCACTCGCGCCCCTGAACCTGGAAATACTCTTCCAGAGCGCCTATTGACAATGCCGGCGGACCGGAATTTCCATTGGGCCGCAAGGCCAGATCCACGCGAAAAACAAAACCATGCTCCGTGGTGTCGCCAATCAGCGCGAACATCGCCTTGACGTATTTGGCAAAAAATTCCTGGTTGGAAATTTTTCCACGCCCGCCCGCCAGTCCGCGGGTCTGGCCATCTTGGTCGTAGATGTAGATCAGGTCGATATCGCTGGATACGTTGAGTTCCCGCGCGCCAAGTTTTCCCATGCCCAAGACCCAGATGCGGGCCGCTTCGCCGTCGGGCCCAAGCGGTGCGCCATGCAGTTCTTCCAACACACGGTGTGCGCATGCATCAGCGACTCCCAATGAAAACCCGGCCAGCTCGGACATGCACCCCGTGACGGCAGCCAGCGAGGCCCGGCCGCTGCAATCGAGTGTCAGCAGGCGTTCCAACACAAGGTGCCGCGTGATGCGAAGTGCGGCTGCGGTGTCATGGCCCTCACCACGCAACTGATCGCAAAGGCCTTCAATTCCTGCGGCGTCTGGCAGCCCCGGAGCAAGGTGCGTCAATTCCGCCGAATACCGGCGGCGCACCCGCGCAGCAAAGCGGGAGCCACCTGACCCATCCGGTCCGGGCGCATGAACCAATGGCAGTGGCGACGCGCCCTGGGAAGTTTCGGCGGAAGTTGCAGCCGGTGAGTGTTCGGGCGCCAGACCCGCCCTTGGGGTGAAGGGGGATTCAATGAGCGTCATAATTTGCCACTCATTTCCATGCCAAGATGCACGCCCTGCCACCCGTCCCTTCGACGCTGCTGAAGCTCGCCAGCGCAGTTGCGCGATGGTCTCTGGTGGTGATGCTGTCCGCCTGGTTCATTCTGGCGGCCATGTGGTGCGCCTTGCATTGGATCATTGTGCCGCGAATCGGGGATTTTCGTGCGCAGGTCGAGACGCGGGTCTCATCCGTTTTGGGCACGCCCGTAAAAATCGGGGCCATCACCGCGCTCTCCGTCGGCCTGATTCCATCCATTGAATTCAGCAACGTGAAACTGATGGATGCGCAGGGCCAGGAGGCGCTTGTACTGGGTCGCGTCGTGGTGGCAATATCGCCGCAATCGGCGATGACTTTTGGCCTGGACCAACTCTATATTGAAGGTCCCCAGCTTGATGTACGCCGGCGCGCAGACGGGCGATTTGTAGTAGCGGGCGTGGTATTGGCCGGCGCCGACAAGAGTGACGAAAGCCGCGTCGCCGACTGGTTGTTTTCGCAGAGAGAAGTGGTCATCAAAAACGGTACGGTGCGCTGGATCGACGAGCTGAATCCGGCGAATCCGCAGCCGCCGCTGCTACTTCAGCAAGTTGACTTTGTGCTGCGCAATGGATTTCGCAAGCACGAGCTGCGCCTGGACGCCACACCGGACCCTCAACTGGGCGACCGATTTACCCTGGTGGGCCAGTTTCGCCAGCCTTTGCTGTCGCGTCATAACGGCTACTGGCAGGACTGGAGCGGCCAGTTCTACGCCTTGTTTGACCGCGTGGACGTGGCCCGGCTCAGCGACTATGCCGGGGTGGGCATCAGGCTTGGGCAGGGCCGAGGCGCTCTGCGTGCCTGGCTGGACATCCAGAATGGCCGGGCCGGCAAGGGCGTGGCAGACGTGGCACTGCAGGATGTCAACACCAAGCTAGGCGCGAAATCGAATACGCTGGAATTGCACGCGCTCACCGGGCGTCTTGGCGGGCGCCTAAAAGAAGATGGCTTTGAATTTCACACCGAGGGTCTGGCCGTTCAAACCGAGGCAGGCAAACCCTGGCCCGGTGGAAATTTCAGGATCGAACAAACCGGCGCCAAGTTCAAACTTGAGGCTGACCGCCTGGATCTGGCGCTGTTGGCTCAACTGGCCGAGCAACTTCCGATCAGTGACGCTGTCCGCGCCAGGCTCGCTGCGGTCGCACCCAAGGGGCTGGTGGACAACCTGCGGGCGAACTGGACGGGTGCCATCGATGCGCCTGAAAAATTTGACCTTCAGGGCAGCGTCCAGGCCTTGGCATTGTCCTCGGGCGGGCCACGAATTCCAGGCGTAAGCGGCCTGTCGGCAAGTTTCAGCGTGAACGACGCGGGCGGCAAGGCCAGCCTTGAGCTCGCCAACGGTGCGATCGAGCTGCCGGGTTTTTTCGAGGAACCTCGGGTTGCGGTGAACCAACTAAAAACAGACATTGACTGGAAAGTTACCGGGCAAAACATCAGCGTGCAGACCAGCGGGCTGGTATTCAGGAACCAGGACGCTCAGGGCAGCGGCCAGGTCAAGTGGCACACCAGCGTGCCCGATCCGGCCCGCGATCGCGGCCGGTTTCCGGGCGTCCTGGACTTGCAGGCCACGCTTGGCCGGTTTGATGGCGCCAGCGTGCACCGTTACCTGCCACTGAGCATCCTTCCTGGCGTGCGCGATTACGTGCGCCAGGCAGTTCGCCAAGGGCAGGCGAGTGCCGTCAAGTTCCAGGTCAAAGGCGACCTGTATGACTTGCCATTCAAGCCGGACAAACCAGGCGAATTTCGCGTGTCGGCGAACGTTTCGGATGTGACCTTCGCCTTTGTCCCTAAAAGCATTGCGCCAGAGGGTGCGTTGCCTTGGCCGGAATTGACGCAAATGCGGGGTGAATTTGTACTGGACAAATTAAGGTTGCAGGTCAAGAACGCGAGTGGCCAACTGGCTGCCAAGCCGGGCCAGGCAGCTCTCCAAATTACCAAGGCTGACGCCCTCATCCCTGACCTGTTGAATGCACCGGCGGTGGCAATTTCGGGTGACGGCAAAGGTCCGCTGGCCAGCATGCTGGCCGTCGTCAACGACTCGCCGCTTCGAGGGCTGACAGGCGCCGCACTGGGCGAAACAACTGCCACCGGGGCTGGCGAGGTCCGCCTGAAACTGAACCTGCCGCTGGGCGCCCTGGAGCGCACGACGGTTCAGGGCAGCGTCACTTTGACCGACAGCGATGTACACATGTCGGCCGCTGCGCCTTTGATAACGCATGCCAAAGGGGTGGTCAATTTCCACGAAAAAGGCTTTAACTTGCCCAGCCTTCAAGGCCGCATGTTTGGCGGCGAGGTGGCCATCAAGGGCGGCTCAGCCAACGATGGCCGGCTGGACATCGGCACCGCAGCGACAGTGCCCCCGGCCAGCGACGGTCTGCTCAATGGTGTTGTGTTGCAGGCGCAAGGCAAAGTCAGCGCACTGGCGTTGCGCCAGGCCAAAGAGCTGGGGCTGGTATCGCGGCTGGCGCAACAGGCCTCAGGCGCAACCGATTACACGGCCGAAGTGCATTTTGGCCGCGGCGTGCCCGAGATACTTGTGACCACCAATCTCAATGGCATGGCTTTGTCCTTGCCGCAACCGTTTGCCAAAACCGCCGATGCTTCGATACCGATGCGCATTCAGATCACCAACCGTCAAGGCAGCAGCGGCCCGCAAGTCAAAGGGCCGCCCCGCTTTACCGAACAGATCCAGATCGATATCCCCAAGATTGCCGCATTCAACTACGTGCGGGATGTCTCCGGCGAGACCGCAAAGGTGTTGGCCGGCAGCATTGGCGTTGGCCTGAGCAGCAATGAATTTGCACCCTTGCCAGCGGAAGGGGTGGTCGCCAACATCAACATGGCGACGCTGGACCTGGACGCTTGGGCAACGGTTTTTTCGCAGACATCGGGCCTGCCAAACGGTCCACCCACCGGTGGGTCCACCACCACTGCGGTCGCGGCCGGTTTGCCCTCGGAAGCTGTGCAGGCCGTGGCAAATGCTGCCAACCTCGCTCAGGCCTATTTGCCCAATGTTGTGGCGTTGCGCACCGGCGAACTGGTGGTCGCCGGGCGAAAATTCAGCCGGGTGGTGCTGGGCGCATCACGTGAAGGCCAGACCTGGCGCGGCAACATGGACTCGACTGAACTCAATGGTTACGGCGAATACCGCCAGCCGGTGGGCGCCGGCGCGGGCCGGGTCTTCGCACGGCTGGCGCGGCTGACGCTGGCGCCGTCCTCGGCCAAAGACGTAGAGACCTTGCTCGATGAGCAACCCGTCACCGTTCCGGAGCTGGATATCGTGGTCGATGATCTGGAACTGCGTGGAAAAAAACTCGGCCGCGTCGAGTTGGAAGCCATCAACCGCGTTTCTGGCACGGTGCGCGAATGGCGTCTGGCCAAGTTCAATGTCTTGACGCCAGAGGCCACGTTCACGGCAACGGGAAACTGGGCAATGCTCAGCAAGCAAGGCCAAAGCGCGCCTGCGAACACCGCCAAACCCGCCTCCGAGCGACGGCGCACGGTGATGAACTTCAAGCTCGACGTGGCGGACTCCGGCCAATTGTTGGCGCGTTTTGGCATGAAGGACGTGGTCCGCCAGGGCAAAGGCAAGCTCGAAGGGCAGGTGGCCTGGGTTGGCTCGCCCTTGCAGCTGGATTACCCGACGCTTGGCGGCGCCTTCACCGTCAACATGGAATCCGGCCAATTCCTCAAAGCCGACCCCGGCATCGCCAAATTGCTGGGTGTGTTGAGCCTGCAGTCGCTGCCCCGGCGCCTCGCGCTCGATTTCCGCGATGTCTTCAGCGATGGATTTTCCTTTGACTTTGTCCGCGGCGACATCAAGATCGAGCAAGGCATTGCCACCACCAACAACCTGCAGATGAAGGGGGTGAACGCCGCCGTGCTGATGGAAGGCAGTGCGGATATAGCCCGTGAAACGCAGGACCTGCGCGTGGTGGTGGTGCCGGAAATCAACGCTGGCACGGCGTCTTTGATCGCCGGTGTGATCAACCCGGCCATTGGCCTGGGCACCTTTCTGGCCCAACTGATTTTGCGCCGCCCCTTGATCGAAACGGCGACGCAGGAATTCCATATCGACGGCACCTGGGTCGACCCGCGCGTGACCCGGGTGACGCGCAAGTCCGATGGCAGCGTGGACGCGCCGACGGAGGTTGCGCGGTGAAGGTGGCCGTGATTCAGATGGTGTCCTGCGCCACATTGGCACCCAATTTGGCCAGTGCCGCAGAATTGTTGACGCGAGCCGCAGACAGCGGCGCTGAACTCGCCGTGTTGCCCGAATATTTTTGCATTCTGGGGCGCCGGGACACCGACAAACTGGCTCTGCGGGAGACCTTTGGCGCCGGGCCGATCCAGGACTTCCTGGCCAAAGCGGCGCAGCGGCTGGGGTTGTGGATCGTCGGGGGAACCTTGCCACTGTCGATTGCCGGCGAGGCGGGCGCGACCGCACCGGCGGCAAAGGTGACCAACACCTCGCTGGTCTTCGCCGCCGACGGCCACTGTGCCGCGCGGTACGACAAGATCCACCTGTTTCGTTTTGACAATGGCGTCGAGCGGTTCGACGAATCGCGCGTGCTGGCGCCGGGCGCTGCGCCAGCGCTGTTCGAGATGCCGTCGCGCGATGGCCATCGATGGCGCGTCGGCATGAGTGTGTGTTATGACTTGCGTTTCCCCGAGTTGTACCGGCTGTACGCCCGCCAGGGCGCGGATCTGCTGCTGGCGCCCAGCGCCTTCACCCACGTGACGGGCCAGGCGCATTGGGACATTTTGGTGCGCGCGCGCGCCATAGAAAACCAGTGTTTTGCCGCTGCCGCCGCCCAAGGCGGCCGGCATGAAAACGGCCGAACAACATGGGGTCACAGCATGCTGGTCGGTCCGTGGGGCGAGGTGTTGGGACTGCAGACGCAGGGCGAGGGTGTGGTCTGTGCAGAGCTTTCCTTGGCCGAGCGCCAAACTGCTGGCGCCAAATTGCCGGCGCTGGACCATCGCGTCTTGTGAGCGAGCGCTTGCCAATCGCCGCAGAGGGGCAGTCCTTGAGCGGAAGGCGGCGTCTGCTGTGGCTGATGCTGCTGGCGCTGGTGGCGGCACTGCTGGTGATGTTGGTCTGGCTGGCCGCACGCTACGAGGCCAGCCAGGTGCAGGACAAACTCGAACGCGATGCCCAGGAGGCGGTCAGCGACATCCGCTCGGGCATGACGCGCAACCTCAACAGCCTGCAGGCCCTGCAGTTCCACGAACCTGAACGCGAGGCCTGGTCAGAGGGTGCGGCCGCGCTTTTGCGTGAACGCCGCGAAATGGTGCGCCTCGAATGGCGCGGGCTTGATCTGGACGTGCGCGCCTTCGCCGACTCGCCATTCCATCCGCAGGCCTTCGCGCGGCTCGGGCGCGACATCGCCTTGTCCGAGGTTTCGCAGGCCTGTCTGGCCGCGCGCAAGTACAACGGTCCGGCCTATTCCACCAGCTACTTTGCGCCGCAGGCCGACGGCTTCGGGCGCGAGGTCATTGACCTGTGTTTGCCGCTTTCCGGGGGCGGGCGCATCAACGGTTTTCTGGTCGCCACCTACTCGCTGCAGGAAATGCTCAACGAGCTGCTGTCGCGCCAACTCACCCGCAACCAGGACGTCTCCTTCACCGAGCCTGACGGCACACGGCTTGCGGTTCGGGGGGACGGGCCGCGCGGGCAGCGCGTGTTCACCACGCAGCAGGTGCTGGATTTGCCCGCAAGCACCATGATCCTGCGCATGAACAGCTGGCGCGGCGCGCCCGACCTGTTTCCCAACGTGTTGACGGCGCTCGTCACCCTGCTTGCCATCGCGCTGACCACGGTGCTGGCCTTGCTCGGCAAGGATATCCGCAGGAGGTTGCGCGCCGAGCGCGACCTGGCCGAGGCGCTGGCCTTCAGAAAGGCGATGGAGGACTCCCTCGTCACGGGACTGCGCGCGCGCGACCTGGCCGGTAACACCACCTACGTCAACCCGGCTTTTTGCCAGATGGTGGGTTACCGCGCCGAGGAGCTGGCAGGATCCGGCCCGGCGCCGTATTGGCCGACCAGCCGCATCGACGAATACGCCCAGCGCCAGGCGATTCGCCTGGCCGGCAACGCGCCGCCGCGCGAGGGTTTTGAATCGGTCTTCATGCGCAAGGACGGCGCCTTGTTTCCGGTCCTGATCATCGAGGCGCCGCTGATCAATGCCGAAGGACGGCAGACCGGCTGGATGAGCGCCTTTCTGGACATCAGCGAGCAGCGCCGCGTCGAAGAGCAGTCGCGCGCCAGCCAGGACCGCCTGGCCGCCACCGCGCGGCTGGCCACCGTGGGCGAGATGGCCTCGCTCTTGAGCCATGAACTCAACCAGCCGTTGGCAGCCATCGCCAGTTACGCCACGGGCTCTGCCAATTTGTTGAACGCCGCCAGCGTGGACGCCGCGCCACTGGCCCTGGCGCCCGATTTGCGGCGCGACCTGGAACTGGCCATGCAACGCATTGCCCAGCAGGCCGAGCGCGCCGGCAAGGTCATCAAGAGCGTCAACGACTTTGTCCGCCGGCGTGACCGCTCGCGCGAGCTGGTCTCACCGCAGTCTTTGCTGGACGCCGTGTTGCCGCTGATCAGCCTGCAGGCGCGCAAGCTGGCGGTGGTTGTGCAGACCCAGGTTGACAGCGACTTGCCGCTGGTCAGCTGCGACCGCACCATGGTTGAACAGGTGCTCTTGAACCTGGCCCGCAATGCCATGCAGGCGATGGACGCGCCCGGCCACCACGAGCGGCTGCTGGTGCTGCGCGTGGCGCGTGCCAGCGTGCGCGGCCAGGACCATTGGCTGGCCTTCAGCGTGGCGGATTTCGGTCCCGGCATTTCCGCGGGCGTGAAGCAACAACTCTTCACGCCTTTCTTCACCACCAAAGCCGAGGGCATGGGCCTGGGCTTGAGTTTGTGCCGTACCGTTGTCGAACAACACGGTGGCGCGCTTGAATTCGAAGCCAACCAGCCGCGCGGCACGGTGTTTCGCTTCACACTCGCAGGTGGCGCGCCGGCGAGCGGCGGCGCCTGCGCCATCGCCTAATATCGGCGCATGCAACCCGCCCAAAACGCCTGTGTCTTCATTGTTGATGACGACGCCGGCGTGCGCGATGCCCTGGCCTGGCTGCTGCGCACCCGCAATTGCGAAAGCCAGGTGTTTGACAGTGTCGAGAGTTTCATCGCCCGCTTTGAGCCCGGCCGAAACGCCCAGGCGCAGACAGACCAGCCGCACTGCCTGCTGCTGGATGTGCGCATGCCCGGCATGAGTGGCCTGGCCTTGTTTGACTGGCTGGTTGAGCGCCGCCTGCACGAGCCCATGCCGGTGATTTTCCTCACCGGGCATGCCGATGTGCCCACCGCTGTGGCCGCAGTCAAACGCGGCGCCTTCGACTTTTGCGAAAAACCTTTCTCCGACAACGCCTTGGTGGACCGCATTGAACAGGCGCTGACGCGTTCGGCTGAGACGCTCGCCCGGACGCGCAAAAGCCACCTCCTGCGGGCGCGCCTGGGCGAGCTGACCGAGCGCGAGCACGCCGTGATGCAGTTGGTGGTTCAGGGCCTGGCGAACAAACTGATTGCCGACCGGCTCGATATCAGCGTGCGCACGGTGGAGGTGCACCGTTCCCGCGTCTTTGACAAGATGGACATCAAGTCGGCGGTGGAGCTGGCGAATTTGTTGCGGGACGTTTAGGCCGGCACCAGCGGCTGCAAGCGGTACAAGAGGTATAAGCAGCACTGACGCTGAAGAGGCTTGGCAGGTTTGTGCGCAGCGCTCGGGTTTGCGCGGGCACGTTCAGGAAATATCTAATAGGTTTATTTTTATAAGAGAATTGTCGGCAATAGGCCGTCAAATAAATTACATTGTTTGCTATGTATAATATATCATAATTGAATATATTATAATCAATTTCTAAATTTAAATTAATTTAAAACGTATTTTGAGCGATAAAAACATTCATGGCTTGTCTTTTTTTGTGTCGTCAATTTCGCCTTTTTTTCGCCCCGAAAACATTGTCCACCAGACGATCAAGACCAGCAGCGCCAGCGCGCCCAGGGCCTCAAGCAAAATCAGTCCCATGACATGGCTCCTTGGTCAACCAGCGTGACGATGTAATGACGGTGTGGTGGCAAGCCTGGATTGTAGGAACTGCTGCCGTTTGCGCGCAGCTGATGGGTTGCGCCGCCAGTTTGGCGCAGCCGAAGGACATGGACGCGGTCCCGACCGCGCAAAGCCAGACGGCTGCGCCGCCAGCGCCGATCATCCAAGCCAAGAGCCGCTGGCTGCCGGTGCCCTGGAGCGAGCTGCCCGGCCTGAACGACGACCCGCTCTTCGAAGCCTGGAACGCCTGGCTCAAGAGTTGTGAAAAACCTCTGCCGATATTTAGCCAGGTATGCAGGGACGTGCGGCGCATGAGCATCAGCAGCAGCCAGGAGCAGGTCACCTGGCTGAAAGCGCGCCTGCAGGCCTACCGCGTGGAGGCTCCGCTGGCCGATGACCCGGGCCTGCTAACGGCTTATTTCGAGCCGGTGCTGCAGGGTTCGCGCACGGCAACGGTGGACTTCAAAGTGCCGCTGTACCGCCCGCCTGCGGGCCTGGCGCTGCGCAAACCCTGGTTCAGCCGCAAAGACATCGACACCCTGCCCGAAGCGCAGGCGGCTTTGAAGGGGCGTGAAATCGCCTGGGTGGCCGACGCGATTGACGCCCTGGTGCTGCACATCCAGGGCTCGGGGCGTATCCAGCTGGCATCGGCGCCGGGCGCTGCTGGCGCAATGCCGGCAGCGGGTGCAGAGCAAATCCGCCTGGCCTATGACAGCACCAATGGGCAAGCGTACAAAAGTGTCGGTCGCTGGTTGTTGGATCAAAACGAGATCCGCGACGCCACCTGGCCCGGCATCAAGGCCTGGGTAGCGCAAAACCCACAGCGCCTGCAAGAGTTGTTGTGGAGCAACCCGCGCGTGGTTTTTTTTCGCGAAGAAGCCGTCAACGCCGCCGACAGCCAAACCGGGCCGCGCGGCGCGCAGGGGGTCCCGCTCACGCCCGGGCGCTCCATCGCGGTTGACCCGGGCAGCATTCCGTATGGCACCCCGGTGTGGCTGTCGTCGCCTGGGCCACAGATCAGCCTGAACAAGCTGGTGATCGCGCAAGACACTGGCAGCGCCATCACCGGCGCCGTGCGGGCGGATTATTTTGCCGGCATGGGCGCCGAAGCGGGCGAGCTTGCCGGTCGCTTGAAGCAGCCGCTCAGGTTGTGGGTGCTGTGGCCAAGGCCCGCCGAAAAATCAACGGCGCCAGCGCCACTAAACACCTCGCCGTGACAGAAAACTGCCAGCGCCCTACACTGCCCGGATTGGAGACACGAGCCCATGAACGCACCGCTGCCTGAACACATCCGCAAAGCACTTGAGACGGTTACGCTGGACGACAAATACAGCCTTGATTACGGCCGCGCCTTCATGAGTGGCGTGCAGGCGCTGGTCAAGCTGCCAATGTTGCAGCAACTGCGCGACAAACTGGCAGGCAAGAACACGGCCGGTTTCATCAGCGGTTACCGCGGCTCGCCCCTGGGTGGTTACGACCAGTCCTTGTGGAAGGCGGAGAAATTCCTCAAGGCGCAAAACATCATCTTTCAGCCCGGTGTGAATGAGGAACTGGCGGCCACGGCTTTGTGGGGCACGCAGCAATTGGGTTTTGCGCCGCCCGGCGCCAACAGGTTCGACGGTGTGTTTGGCATCTGGTACGGCAAGGGGCCGGGGGTCGACCGCTGCTCGGACGTCTTCAAACACGCCAACATGGCCGGCACCACCGAATGGGGCGGCGTGATCGCGGTGGCGGGTGACGACCACATGTCAAAAAGCTCCACCGCCGCGCACCAGAGCGACCATATTTTCAAAGCTTGCGGCACGCCAGTGTTCTTTCCGGCCAGCGTGCAAGAGATTCTGGACTTGGGCATCCACGCCTTCGCCATGAGCCGTTTCTCGGGCGTGTGGGCGGGCATGAAGACGATTCAGGAAATCGTCGAATCCAGCGCCACCGCGATGATTGACCCCGAGCGGGTTGAAATCAAGATCCCCACCGATTTTGTGATGCCGCCCGGTGGCTTGCATATCCGCTGGCCGGACGGCGCGCTGGATCAAGAGGCGCGGCTGTTCGACTACAAGTGGTACGCCGCGCTGGCCTACATCCGCGCGAACCGGCTCAATTACAACGTCATCGAAGGCAAAAACGACCGCTTTGGCCTGATCGCCAGCGGCAAAGCCTACAACGACACGCGCCAGGCGCTCCTGGATTTGGGCCTTGACGATGCCACCTGCCAGCGCCTGGGCATACGCCTGCACAAGGTCGGCGTGGTCTGGCCGCTTGAAGCGCAACTCACACGCGAGTTCGCCACCGGCCTGCAGGAGATTCTGGTGGTCGAGGAGAAACGCCAGGTCATCGAATACCAGCTGAAAGAAGAGCTCTACAACTGGCGCGCCGATGTGCGGCCCAACATCGTCGGCAAGTTCGACGACTCCGGCGATCACCAGGGCGGCGAGTGGAGCATGGCCAACCCGTCGGCCAACACGCTGTTGCGCGCCAACGCTGATTTGTCTCCCGCGCTGATTGCCAAGGCGATTGCCGAGCGTGTCAAAAAACTGGGTCTGGATGCCGACATGACCGCCCGCATTGACGCGCGCCTGGCGGTGCTGCAAGCCAAAGAGCAGTCGCTGACGGTGCTGACGGTCG
>JANNYX010000689.1:0-3568 GCA_031410295.1 Rhodoferax sp. | reverse complement strand
AACGCGCGGCGTCGCGTGAAAACATCTCCACATTGGCCAACAGGTGGTGGCCAAAACTCACCGGTTGCGCCACCTGCAAATGGGTGAAACCGGGCAGGATGACGTCGACGTTTTTTTCGGCAACCTCGAGCAAGGCTTTTTGCAGCGCGACCAGCAGGTCATGGATCAGGTCGATTTCCTGGCGCAGCCAAAGCCGGATGTCGGTGGCGACCTGGTCGTTGCGTGAACGGCCGGTGTGCAGACGTTTGCCGGCAATACCGACGATTTCGGTCAGGCGCGCTTCGATGTTCAGATGGACGTCCTCCAGGTCGAGCTTCCAGTCGAATTTGTCGGCTTCAATTTCGGCCTTGATCTGCGCCATGCCGCGGGCGATGGCCTGCCGGTCGTCCAGGCTGATAATGCCCTGGTGGTGCAGCATGCCGGCATGCGCCAGTGAACCTTCGATATCGGCCTGCCACAGGCGTTTGTCAAAAAAAACGCTGGCGGTGTAACGTTTGACCAGGTCGCTCATGGGCTCGGAAAAAAGCGCCGACCAGGCCTTTGATTTCTTGCCAAATTGGCTGTCGACTTGGATATCGGCTTGAATATCGAATTGTTTATCAGATTGGTTTGGGGACATGATGCTCAATGCAGTTGCGGGTGCAAGGTCGTTGGGCTGGGTGGCCCGGAATTGACGCTCGATTTCAGGCTGGAATCGCGAATAATCAGCGTTCACACATTTAATTCATGCAGGACTCGCAACTATTATCGGCCTTCCCCGAGCTGTCGCCCGAGGCTGCGCCGGGAGCCGCCGCGGCACTGGCACAGCGTCCACTCGTGTTCGACGCCTGCCAGCTTGGTGTGGTGTTGCGCGCGGTCCTGTTTGTAGAAGCCGTGGTGCTGGTGGGCGCCATGTACGGGGCCAACAGCCCGATCGAGTGGGTGACACGAACCGCTCTCTTGACCGGCGCCGCCCTGCCGGCGGTGCTTCTGTGGCTCATCGTGGCGTGCAGTTTGAAGCGTTTGTTGGCGCGGGTCGGTGTTCGTTGGCAGGTCTTCGCCGGCGTCCTGCTGGGCGCACTGGCAGGCCTGTATGGTTGCGGCTTGCTGGTGATAGTGGGTTTGACGCAACCGGTGCCCTGGCTGGCCAGCGCCTTCACCGGCGCTATCTTCGCCGCCACGCTGGTAGCGGCCCTGGTGTGGCGCGCGCGTGGCATGACACCCGCGGCCACCTCAGCGCGCCTGATCGAGTTGCAGTCGCGCATCCGGCCGCATTTCCTCTTCAACACCCTCACCAGCGCCATCGCGCTGGTGCGGGCGGAGCCAGCCAAAGCCGAGGCCCTGCTGGAAGACCTGAGCGACCTGTTTCGCCATGCGCTGATGGACCAGGGCGAGTCAGTCACGCTGGCCGACGAGGTGGCGCTGGCCCATCGTTATCTGGCGATTGAGCAGATCCGCTTTGGCGAGCGTTTGCGCGTGGAATGGGCCATCGATCCGAAAGCCGACCGCGCACGTTTACCGCCCCTCTTGCTCCAGCCGCTGGTGGAAAACGCGGTGCGCCACGGCGTGGAGCCCAGTGACACGGGCGCCACGGTGCGGGTCTCGACCCGCTTGCGCGGCTCGGTCGTGGTCATCAAAGTGACCAACACCGTGCCGCAAGGCCAGGGCCAGCGCGGCCATGGCGTGGCGCTGGACAACGTGCGCTCGCGCCTGAACCTGATGCACGACATCCAGGGCCGGTTTCAAAGCGGCCTCAAAGACGGCATTTTTCAGGTGCGCATGGAGGTGCCGCTTTGACGCGCAAAGGATGGTTCCAATGAGCCTGCGGGTGCTGGTCATCGACGACGAAGCGCTGGCCCGCTCGCGCCTGCGCACTTTGCTGGGAGATTGCACGGCGCCGGCGGTGGCGCACATCACCGAGGCCGCCAATGCCACCCAGGCCATCGAGGCGCTGCGCCGCCAAAGCTTTGATGTGGCGCTGCTCGATATTCATATGCCGGGCGCCGATGGTTTGACTTTGGCCCGTATGTTGCGCGAGATGGACCAGGCACCGGTGGTGGTGTTCGTCACTGCGCACGCGGATTACGCCGTGCAGGCTTTTGAGCTTGACGCGGTGGATTACCTCACCAAACCCGTGCGGCTCGAGCGTTTGCAGACATCGCTACAAAAAGTAGAGCGAACTATGTCCGTTATTCGTCGGCCTGAAGGCGGTTTAAATGAAGACATTTTAATTATCCAGGAACGCGGCCGCACCCTGCGCCTACCGCTGGCGCAGGTGCTGTATTTCAAAGCCGAGCTCAAATACATCACCGTGCGAACGCCGCAAAAGAGTTATCTGCTGGACGGCTCCTTGAGCGAGCTGGAGGACAAATATGCGCGCCAGTTCATGCGCATCCACCGCAACGCGCTGATTGCCCGGCATGCCGTGCGCGCCCTCGAAAAATACCGCGACCCGGAGGAAGGCGAGGGCTGGGCGGTGCGCCTCGAAGGCATTGAGGAGCTGTTGTTTGTCTCGCGCCGGCAAGTTGCTGCGGTGCGTGAAGCCATTTCCGCCTGACCTCAGCCGGATATCAGCCGGAAATCAGCCGGACATCAGCCGGTGTTGCGCAGCCCCGCGGCGATGCCGTTGATGGCGATATGGATGCCGCGTTGCACCGCCTGGTCGGACTGGCCGGCGCGGTAACGCCGCACCAGCTCCACCTGCAAATGGTGCAGCGGGTCAATGTACGGAAAGCGGTGGCGGATGGAGCGTTGCAGCGCGGCGTTGTCGGCCAGCCGGGTCTTTTGGCCGGTGATCCATTCGAGCGCCTGCGCCGTGCGTTGCCACTCGGTTTCCAGCGCCGTGAAAACTTTTTTGCGCAGTTTTTTGTCGGCCACCAGCTCGGAATACAGCGACGCCAAGGCCAGGTCGCTCTTGGCCAATACCATGTCCATGTTGGACAACAAGGTTCTGAAGAACGGCCACTCACGCTGCATTTGTTGTAGCAAACTTTTCTTATTCTTAGACGGCCTTTCTCCCTTTTCTTGTAAGAATATTGAAACGGCCGCGCCAAAACCGAACCAGCCCGGCAAGGTCAGGCGGCACTGGCCCCAACTGAATCCCCACGGGATGGCGCGCAGGTCCTCGATGCGTTGGGTATTTTTTCTGGAAGCCGGGCGCGAGCCAATGTTGAGTTCTGAAATCTCACGGATGGGCGTCGATTCAAAGAAGTACTGCGTGAACCCGGGCGTCTGGTAGACCAGCTGGCGGTAGGCCGCCATGCTGAGTTCAGACAGTCGCGCCGCCGCTTCAAGAAATTCCGGTTTGGCCGGCTGGGTGGTCTCAAGCAAGGTCGCTTCGACGGTGGCAGCCACCAGGGTTTCGAGATTGCGCCGGCCGATTTCCGGGTTGGCGTATTTGGAGCCGATCACTTCGCCTTGTTCCGTTAGCCGGATTTGCCCGCGCACGGTGCCCGGCGGCTGCGCCAGGATCGCCTGGTAACTGGGGCCGCCGCCGCGCCCGACGGTGCCGCCGCGGCCGTGGAAGAACCGCAGCCGCACGCCGGCTTCGTGAAACACTTCCACCAGCGCGGTCTCCGCCTTGTAGAGC
>JANNYX010000688.1:0-5753 GCA_031410295.1 Rhodoferax sp. | reverse complement strand
CCAGCTTCGAGGGCGGCTTCGAGTTCGACGCGATCATTTACATCGTGCCCAAGTTCCGCTTTGAAGTGGACTTGCACGTCTGGGCCGGTATTGAGGTGTTTGGCATCGACTTTGCCAGTGTCGACATTTACGGCATGTTCGCCGGCCCCGGCCGCTGGCACATTGTGGGACGCGCTGAGATCCACACGCCCTGGCCACTGCCCGATTTCAGCTTCCATGTCGACGAGACCTGGGGCGAAGACCGCGTCACCACCGTGCGCAAACTGCGCCTGGCGCTGGAACTCAAGGCCGAAATCGAAAAGGCCGGCAACTGGTCGGCGCAGTTGGCGCAAGCTGGCGATTCTTTCGCCACTTTCGCCAAATTGCCAAAAATGCCAGGGATTCTGGCGCATCCGAACGCGGTATTGCAGTTCAACCAGAAACGTATGCCACTGGGCAAGACCCTGGCCAAATTGGGCACCGATGGCATCGAGGGCGCCACCGAGATCAGCATCGCTCAAGTCCTGTTTGGGGCCGTCCTCAAAACGCCGGAAAAAAAGCTCGACGACAACTTTTCCGCGGCGCAGTTTTTCAAACTGTCAGAGGACGAGCTGTTCACCAAACCGTCGTTTGAACGCTTCGAGTCTGGTTTCGAGGTTGGCCAGCGTGACTACCTGTTTGGCACGCCTCAACTTGACGTTTATGACTATGAAGAGGTCTGCCTTTCACCGTCCGCGCCTAATTCGGACTCGTTCTTGTCTGCCGCAGCGTTGACCGGTCGCGGCCATTTAGCCTGGTCGCAGTCCACCAGCGCGGCGGGGCGATCGGAGTTGCGCCGCGCCGCCAAACTGCGTCCTGACATCGATGTCAAGATCAACGTCAACCCGCCGCCGCTTCAAACCCTCGACAAGAGCAGCGGCACCATGCTGGGCACGGCTTTGGGCGGCGCATCCTCCTATTCCTACTGGGCCGCTGAAGACCACGTGTTGGCCAGCGGCAAAGCCTTGCAGCTGGTCGAGGCGTTTGAGACGGCTGCGGCCTTCTGATCGAACTGATTGGCCTGACCCGAGCGGACACCAGCCAAATAACACCGATAACTTCAAGCGCACACCGGAGTCACCACCATGGCTACACCTACCGCCATCTCCTACCAGTTCTTGCCCTGGGTTCGCCGCGGCCTGACGGCGGCCCTGCCGGCGCAAGACAACTTTGGCGCGCTGCCAGCGCGCGCCACCGTACAAATTGGTATGACGCTCGGTGGCGCCGATGCCGCCACGGCGCTGGTGCCGCCAGCCATGAATTTGCACGGACCCGGCGACGTGATTGCCATTGATACCCGGCTGGTGCTGCGCACCGACCCGCGCCCCCACACCCGCAACTACGAGCCGAATTACCTGGCCATCATCGATTTCGACCCGCCGGATTTCCCCTGGATGTTGACGCCCGCGCTGGCCAACAACGATGGCCGGCTGCGTCCGTGGCTGGTGCTCATCGTCACCGAACGCAGCAAAACCGGCGTGCCGAAAATGGCGGCACAAGGCCCGTTGCCAACCCTGCGGGTGAATGCGGCGGATGTAGAGGGCGAGTTGCCGTCCCTGGCGGAATCCTGGGCCTGGGCGCACGCTCAGGTGGTCAGCAAAGCGGCCAACCATGACGGCCTGCACGCAGATCTGCAGACCAAGCCCGAAAGCAATGCGTCGCGCCTGGTCTGCCCGCGGCGCCTGGAGCCCGACAAGGACTATGTAGCCTGTGTTGTGCCCGCATTTGAGCCTGGGCGATTGCGTGGTCTGGGCCTGGCCGAATCGAAACCGGAGTCAATGACCACGTTGGCCCCGGCCTGGAATACCCATGTGGTGGCCGACGTGCTGCTGCCGGTGTATTACCACTGGGAGTTTTCAACCGGACCGGCAGGCGATTTTGAAGCGCTGGCGCGACGCCTCAAAACCCCCAGCGACTACACAAACAATGCCGAAATTGCCGCGTTGCTGGCAAAGGTTGGCACCGCCCCAATGGCCGTTGATCGACTGCTTACCGGTTTTGCAGCAGGCGCGCAGGCCACCATGGAAGGCGCTTTGGTACCCATTAAGTACACGCCCGGTTCGGCGCCCGACGACACCCAAGCGGACAGCCTGGCCATCATCGTCAATACCGCGCAGGAGAACGTCGTCAATCCGGTTGGCAATGGCAGCACCAACGCTGCCGGGCGCCGCATTGAAGTCAAACCCCACATGGTGGGCGCCTGGCCGGCCAAAAAGCACCAAGCGGACAAATCCGAGCTGGCGCAGCATTGGGTGGCGGGTCTGAATTTGAACCCGCGTTACCGGGGCGCCGCCGGTTATGGCAATGAGGTGGTGCGACAGAACCAGGAAAGTTTTGTGGATGCCGCCTGGGACCAGATCGGCGACATACAGAAGGCTGAAATGAGTTTCAACCTGACCCGCCTTGCCATCGAGGCGCAACGGGCCATGAAGATCAAACATTTTGACCCCTTGCCCAGCGAGCGCCTGTTGCAGGTGATGGGCCCGGCGCTCACCAGGATTGAGGCGCTGGCTGGCAATGGCAGCGGCTACCGCATAGGCGGGCGCCTGGCGTCCCTGGGGGGCCAGATCGACCGCACCAGCCTGCCCCTGGCGCTTTCCGACACCGCCTTTCGCCGCGTCGCAACGCCGCAGCGCCGTGGCTTGCGCATGGCCGCGCGCCTGACCAAAACCCTGCCAACGCTGCTCAAACAGAATGCGAAATACATGTCAGCGATGGCTACCGCCAGCACCCGCAGCGTGGCCTTCACCGTCAACGATTTTGTGCCGGACGGCATCCTCAGCACCAAGGCCTTTGACAAGGTCAACCTCAATGGGGATGCCAATCGCAAACTCGATTTGAGCGCGTCTGGCCTGGGCAAACAGTTCACTGTCGGCATGGTGCGGCAGATGCAGATCGCTGCCAGGGAGTCAACAGACGCGTTGGTAAAAAACGGCGCGCCTGAACTGAAAATCCGGGTCGGGCAGAAGCTGGGGGTATTTACCGATTTGCACACGCAGCGCTTCGCCCAGTTGGTGAGCACCGTACCGACGGTCAAATCCAGCGATTGGCGGGTGGTCGCCAACGCAGTCGAATCATTGGGTGCGCGGGGCGTCGAGGGCGTCCTGGTTGAGGCCGATGCCCGCACCGCCATGCTTCAGTTCAGTTCCATGCGGCTGGATGCGCGCAGTGGCGCCTTGCGCCTGGACCGGGCCCGCTTTCGCACGCTGGACGCTGCCCGTCGTACTGTTGCAGAGCCTGCCAGCCAGCGTGCGCAAGCGCTGGCTGTGGCGGGCGCAAGCTGGGGCACGGTACGAATTGCCGACGCCCGCCAGTTCAACACGGCAGGCGTGTTTGCGGCCTTGCCAATCAATTCATTGCAGTCCAGCGCAGGTGGTGCGGCGGCCGCAGGCTTCATGGTGAACGACAGTTTTGAGCTGGTGTCGACCCAGCCCGGGCCAGCCCAAACCAAGGTGGCTACCCTAACCCTGCCACCGGCTTTGCGTAAACGCGACATCCTCAATCGGTTCGCCGTGGCAACCCGGGGTACGCAACAGCTATGGCTTGATGCTTTTGAGGCCAGCCATGTTGTGGTCAAACCCGTGGATTTCGCGTTGGATGCGGCCAGGAACACCATCAACCTGCGCACCCAACCGGAAACCACGCTGCGTGCGCGTCTGGCGTCTACCGTTTCGGTGGCGAATCTGGCGGTCAACGACGCAAACGCATTTGTCGCGACCCATTTGTCGCTGACCGACGCCCGGGCACGCCTGCGTTTCAAGATTCCGGCCCTGTTTGACCGTGTCATGGCCTGGCCAAAGCTGCCTGAGCCTCTGTATGAACGGCTGGCGGCCTGGAATCCAGACGCGTTCATGCCCGGCGTGGACAACATTCCACAGGACCTGGTGATGCTGGTGCGGGTGAACCAACATTTCATCGACAGTTTCATGGCCGGTGCCAACGGCGAAATGAACCGCGAACTCTTGTGGCGCGGTTTTCCGACCGATTTGCGCGGCACACCCTTCCAGCGCTTTTGGGGCCGGCAGCTGATCGGCCCGGCGCCAGCCTATACCCACACCCTGCTGGATGACATGCAACCCATGCACCTGTGGGGCGCCCAGCCGTTGGGAAAACGTTTTGACCCGATCGGCGGCAATCCGGATCGCGTGGCATTGCTGGTGCGGGGGCAATTGTTGCGCCGTTACCCCAACACTGCGGTTTACGCCTGGAAGAAAACGGATGGACAGGCCACACTGCAAAAGGACGCGCAAAGATTGCCGCCGGACAATGCGCTCCAGGTCCCGGTTTTCGGCGGCACGATTGCGCAAGACATCAGTTTCTTTGGCTTTGATATTGCCGCAGGCGAAATCGAGAAATGGTGTTTCGTGCTTGAAGAGCAGATGCACGAGCCACGTTTTGGTTTTGATGTAGACGTGCCGCTGCAAGGCCAGCCGCGCTCCGGTCCTGCGCTGCGGCAGGTTCTGACCAAGTCGTTGGCGCAAATGGCGGTGTTCGCCAAGGCAGGCGCACCCGCCGCGCCTGCGCTGTACAGGGACTACAACGCTTACAAAGCGCTGTCGTGGACACATGTGGGTGTGCCTGCCGGTGGTTTTGCGACCGTCGACAGTCTTAAACAACTGGCGCAGAAACCTTACGCCGAATTTCCCGCGTTGAGCAATACGCCCAGTGCCGCTGAAATTGCCCGGGCCTTGTTGCAGCAGCCGTTTCGCGCCTTTTTCATTGGTTCCGATTTGAAATCCTGAAATGGAAACCTGAGGAGACTTTCATGGCCGTGCTCAATCTGGACCTAGAAGCCATCCAAAGCGCCAGAGCTGCGTTGGCCAGACAGCGCGAGGCTGAGCGTGCTGCAGCGGTGTCGTTGAAGCAGGCGCAGGCCCAGCTCGAAGAGATGGCTCGGCGCGCCAACAGCCCGAATGAGTTGGCGCAGCAAAAGACCAGCGTCGAGAAATTGCGCGCTTCCGCGCGCGAATCCCTGCAGGGTACCAGCGCACGGCTGAAAAATATCAGCGACTTGTCACAGCGGCTGCTGGGCCTGCGTGGCCAGGAGGTCATGGTGACGGCTTTAAGTACACAACAGCCGGTGATGTTGCTGCCAGTGGCTGTGCAAACGCGTTACAACGATGACGCCTCGCTGCTGATGGTACGGATTTACCCGGACGCGATCCACACCTTCGGCCACGAGCCGGGCTTGAGCGAAGCCGAAATTGGCGAAGGCAAACGGTATTGGGCAGAGCGCTTTTCCAGTCCGCAAGACGCTGAATCGCCGTGGACGCAACTCGTGCGCATATACGCTCCGGCACGCTCAGCCTGGATCGCGCGCAGCACCACACCTGTGAATCTGGACCGGCTTGGACAGCGTGTTGATGGCGCCGAGTCAGAGTTGGTGGCGCCGACCTTCAATGACCCATCCATTCCATTGGCCAACCGCGAAGCGCAAACGGTGTATGCGACGGCGCTGCCGGACCGTTTTGTTGTGATTGGGCAGACCGGGGGCAAGGAGGTCTTCAGAAAATGGGGCAAAGTGGTGGCCGACCTGTTGCCCATGTCGCCAGCCTTTGACCCGTTGTTGGTGGACGACCCGCAAAATCACGACCCGTTTGGCGCAGACCGCGCCTGGATGGTCAACTACACGGCGGCACTCGACGTTGGCATGGCAGTCAGCATCACCCAGGAAGATTTGCAAAACGGCGCCAGGATGGCAGACGGGATTGACCGCCTGATCGTGCTGGGTGTGG
>JANNYX010000687.1:0-5540 GCA_031410295.1 Rhodoferax sp. | reverse complement strand
CGCGTACAGACTTTGTGCGCCGCCAAGCGCGACGCGGAAGCCGGTCATCACCTCGTCAAACACCAGCAGCACGCCGTGCTTGGTGCACAGCTCGCGCAGCCGGCTCATGAAGGGCACGCTGGCGCGCACGAAATTCATGTTGCCGCAGATCGGCTCGATCATCACGCAGGCCATGTCGGCGCCGTGCAGCGTGAACGCCTCGTCGAGCTGGGCGACGTTGTTGTATTCGAGCACGACGGTGTGCTTGACGACGTCGTCCGGCACGCCGGCGCTGGTCGGGTTGCCGAAGGTGGCCAGGCCCGAACCCGCCTTGACCAGCAAGGCATCGGCATGGCCGTGGTAACACCCCTCGAACTTGATCAGCTTGTGGCGGCCCGTGGTGCCGCGCGCGAGCCGGATGGCGCTCATGGCGGCTTCGGTGCCGGAACTGACCAGACGCACCATGTCCATGGACGGCAGCAGGCGCAGGATGGCCTCCGCCAGTTCGACTTCGCGTTCGGTCGGCGCGCCAAAGGAAAAACCGTCCAGTGCGGCCTTTTGCACAGCCTCGAGCACCGCTGGGTGGCCGTGGCCAAGGATCATCGGTCCCCAGGAGCCAATGTAGTCAATGAAACGCTGGTCGTTGGCATCCCAGAAATACGCGCCCTGGGCTTTCTTGACGAAGCGCGGCGTGCCGCCGACGGCTTTGAAGGCGCGCACCGGCGAGTTGACACCGCCGGGAATGACGGTTTTAGCGCGCTCGAACAGGGTGAGGTTGTGGTCCATGCGGGGTTTGAGGCAGGCTGCGAGCGAGGTGTAGGTTAACGAGTGTCAGGGCGTGTCAGTGTTTCGTGTCCGGGGCGGGCAGATCGAAAATCATCTTGGCCAGTTGGCGATCATCATCGGCGCTGGCGTCGGCTTCATCGTCGTCGTCAGATTGCGCCCAAAACAGGCGGTCGGGAATGACATGGCCCATGCCCGGACGAAAACCGGCGTTGAGGCTGCGGTCAAGGTACCCCAAGGCTTCCGTGACCGCCTCGGGCAGCGCCGTGCCACTGGCCAGCACTGCCGCAAGCGCCGCTGTGAGGGTGTCGCCGGCGCCTGAAAACACCGCTTCAAAACGTTCAAATTTTTCACTCGTCAGCACGGTTTCCGGGGTGGCCAAAACATTGTCGATGAACTGATCCGGCAGCGCGATGCCGGTCACCAGAACGTAAGGCACACCCAGTTCCTGGGCGGCGCCGGCAAGGTCGCGTGCCGTCGGCGTTTTGGCGCCGTCCCAGTCGGGCAGCAGCCAACGCCGCAAAGTGCTGTGGTTTCCCACCAACACCGTCGTTTGTGGCAACAACAGCTCCTTGAAGGCGTCCTGGTAGGCGTCGATCTGGTGTTCGGTCCACCACGACAGATCAGGCATGTAGGCTACCAGCGGCAAATCGGCGTAATCCGAGGCGATTTCGGCGATGGTGCTCAAATTCTCCGGTGAGCCGGCGAAGCCGACTTTGATCACCTGCACCACCACGTCTTCCAGGATGGTGCGCGCCTGCTCTGCCACGGCCTCGTCGTCAAACGCGAAATGGGTAGTGATTTCGTTGGTGTCGCGCGCGTATGCGCCCGTGACCACTGGCAAGGCGTGCGCTCCCACCGAGGCGACGGCGGTGATGTCGCCAGACAGGCCGCCCGACCCGCTCGGATCGCTGGCGTTAAAAACCAGAACACAGGCCGGCGCGAGGGAATCGGCGCCGTCACTGTCATCGAGGTCGTCCTCAATTGGAGGGGTCATGTCTTTGGGTGGCGTCATTTGGCTGGCCTGAATTTCTGCGGTGTTGCAATCAGGCGAAAAATTGATAGCAAACGTTGCTTGGAGCGCAACAGTTTTGCATCCACTCTATACAATCGTTGCATTCTATTCGAAGGCCCTTTAAGCTGTGACTGATACGAAAACCTGGATGTGTTTGATTTGCGGGTGGATATACGACGAGACGGCAGGTTCGCCGGACGACGGCATTGCCCCAGGGACCTTGTGGCGCGACGTGCCCATGAACTGGACGTGCCCCGAATGCGGGGCCCGCAAGGAGGATTTCGAGATGGTGCAGATTTGATTTGTGCGGATTGTCTTGTTGCGGATTTGAATCCCCCACTTTGGATGGTCAGACTTGGCGGGCGCCAGAATCGTCTGTGGGCCGCGTCGTTTAAGCCGCTGTTGAGGAGCCTGGCGTTGTGAATGCAACAGTAACCACCTACAAAGTGCTGGTCATCGATGACAGCAACACGATCCGGCGCAGTGCCGAAATTTTTTTGAAGCAGGGCAGCCACGAGGTGATGCTGGCTGAAGATGGTTTTGACGCGCTGGCGAAAGTCAACGACTACCAGCCGCACCTGATTTTCTGCGACATCCTGATGCCGCGCCTGGACGGCTACCAGACCTGCGCCATCATCAAACGCAACCCAAAATTTGCCAGCGTGCCCGTGGTCATGTTGTCCTCCAAGGACGGCGTCTTTGACAAGGCGCGCGGGCGCATGGTCGGCGCGCAGGACTACCTCACCAAACCGTTCACCAAAGACCAGTTGCTGCAGGCCGTGAGGCAATTTGGAACCGTATCGCAAGGGGAATCCTGATGCCCGTCCGCAAAGTACTGATCGTTGACGATTCGAAAACGGAACTCATGTTCCTGACCGATCTGCTGCAAAGAAACGGCCTGAGCGTGCGCACTGCGCAGGGGGCCGACGACGCGTTCAAACGTCTGGCCGAGGAGAAGCCGGACCTGATCCTGATGGATGTGGTGATGCCCGGCCAAAACGGTTTCCAGCTCACCCGCGCCATCAGCCGCACGCCGGAATACGCAGACGTGCCGATCATCATGTGCACCAGCAAGAACCTGGAAACTGACCGTGTCTGGGGTATGCGCCAAGGCGCACGGGACTACATCACCAAGCCGGTCGATGAGGCTGAGCTGCTCAGCAAGATCAGCGCCTTGGGCTAAGTTTGCACGCTCGCTTGCAAACCCTTTAACCCCATGGCCAACCGCGCTGCCCTCAGAGAGCTCCAATCCCGACTCGCCACACGCCTTCAGGCTGCGCGCACCGAAGGTGTGCTGGTGTCCTGGCTGGCGGTACGCGCCGGTGAGGCCAATTATTTATTTCCGCTGGTGCAGTCCGGCGAGATTTTCCCGCTGGGGCACCTGCAACGGGTTCCGTATTGCAACGCCTGGTTTGCGGGCGTTTTGAATTTGCGCGGCGGACTTTTTGGCGTGGTCGACCTGGCAGCGTTCATCGCCAATGGCAAGGTGCCGGTACGCAGTGAACACGCCATGGGCGAGGCCAGCGTTGTGACTTTGCACACCGCGCTTGAAGTCAACTGCGCTTTGATGGTTGACAGCCTTGCCGGGCTGCGCAATACCGATGCCTTCGCCCAGGCGAGCGGTCCGCTGCCCGGCGCGCCCAGTTATTTCGGCAACCGCTATACCGAACCTGCTGGCACCGTTTGGCAGGAAATCAACCTGCAGACGCTCTCCTTGCTCCCCGATTTCCTGAGTATCAGCGACTAGCGCGCGTTGCTCCTTCACAAGGCCAAACCATGTCCATCTTTGACCAAGTCAAAAACATCTTCGGCGGCAAGCCGGCCCAAGCACCGGCGTCCGAACAAGATTCACGACTTAGCCTGACCACAGCAGACGCCTCGGTTGATATAACTGCTCTAGACACGATCATCCACACCCAGGGTCAGTCGATGCCCGTCGGGCTCGGACCCAGCTTTGGCGCCAGCGCTGCCACCGTTGCCAGCACCGCCGCGGCGCCCAAACAGACCGACATGGTCACGCTTCCACTTTTTGGCATGAAGTCCTTTGGCGACCATCAGCGCCAGCTGATCATTCTGCTGATCGTCGCGCTGCTGGCCTTGGCAGCTTTGGTGATTTATGCCTTGAACCGGGCCAACACCACGGCGCAGCAACTCAGTGCCGCCGGTCAGTCCTTGATGCAGTCACAGCGGCTGGCCAAATCGGTGTCACTCGCCATGACCGGCAGCCAGCCTGCCTTCGCCGAGGTCAGCGACAGTTCCGGAGTCTTGGCCAAAGCGGTACGCGGTCTCAAATCGGGTGACGACGATCTAAGGATTAGCGCATTGGGCGCGGAGTTTGGGCCCGATCTCGACACCATCGTGCCGATGGTCGAGAAAGCTGAAAAAAGCGCTGCGTCCGTGCTGAGCCAGCAAAAGGTCTTGACGCAGGTCAACACGGCCCTGCGACAGATCAACCGCCAGTCGTCTGACTTGCTGGAAATCGCCGAATCGATTTCTTCCTTGAAGCTGCAACAAAACGCTGGGCCGGCTGAAATTTCAGCGGCGGGCCAGTTGGTGATGTTGACCCAGCGCATCGGCAAATCTTCCAATGAGTTCCTCACATCCGAAGGTGTCGGCGCTGAAGCGGTATTCCTGCTGGGCAAGGACTTGAACTCGTTCAAGGAGATCGCCACCGGCCTGCAGCAGGGCAACAGTGAATTGCGGCTCAGCGCCGCGCGCGACCCGCAGGTCAAGGAGCAGCTGGACGCGCTGCTCAAGATGTATGAACAGACCCGCACCCAGGCTGGATTCATCCTCAGCAACCTGCAAGGCTTGGCAGCCGCGCGTGAAGCGCAGAACTCGATCATCGCTGACAGTGAGCCGCTGCGCAAAGCGCTTGAGGGCACCCAGTCCAAGCTCGCGTCCCGGGGTGGCCTCGGCCCGGTGATCCTGATCCTTCTGTTGCTGCTTGCCGCCTTTGCCATCTTTTGTGCCTGGGGCCTGACACAAGTGCAGGTGCAAGAGGGCCGCAATCAACAGGCCATTGCCCAGGCCCAGAAACTGGCGGCCGAGCAACAGGAGCAGGAGGCCAAACGGGTCAACGACGCCAACCAGGCCGCCATTTTGCGGCTGATGAATGAATTGCAAACCGTGGCTGAAGGCGATTTGACGCAGGAGGCGACCGTGACGGAAGACATCACCGGCGCCATCGCCGACTCGGTCAACTACACCATTGAAGAGTTGCGCTCTCTGGTCGCCAACGTGCAGAACACGGCGACCAGGGTGTCACAAACCACAGCGGAAGTGGATTCCACGTCGACCGAACTGTTGGCCGCATCCAACGAACAATTGCACGAAATTCGCCAGACCGGCCAGGCGGTGGTGGAGATGGCCACCCGCATCAACGCGGTATCGGCGCAAGCCCAGGAATCCGCCGCGGTGGCGCGCCAGTCGCTGCAGGCGGCTGAGTCCGGTTTGCAGGCGGTGCAAAACGCCATTGGCGGCATGAACTCGATCCGCGACCAGATTCAGGACACCTCCAAACGCATTAAACGTTTGGGTGAATCCTCGCAGGAGATCGGCGAGATCACCGAGCTGATTTCCGACATCACCGAACAGACCAACGTGCTGGCCCTGAACGCTGCCATTCAGGCCGCTTCGGCCGGCGAGGCTGGTCGGGGTTTCTCGGTGGTGGCCGAAGAAGTGCAGCGCCTGGCCGAACGCTCCGCTGACGCAACGCGCCAGATTTCCGCACTGGTGAAAGCCATTCAGACTGACACCCAAG
>JANNYX010000686.1:0-8810 GCA_031410295.1 Rhodoferax sp. | reverse complement strand
TACCGTCAACGCAGGCTTGTACCAAGGCATCATCCAAAGCTGAAACGTGACAGCCAAGGTTATAACGGAAGCCGCCCAAAATCCCACCCAAAGCAGCATGTCACAAGGAAGGTCTGGGTATGGGCAAGCGTATGGATTTAGCACCTGAGCAGGTGGTCACGGGGTTTGGCGAACGCCTGGCCACACTGCGCAAGGCCGCAGGCTTCACGCAAACAGAGCTGGCCAATGAGCTGGGGATATCTCAGCGCATGGTGGCCTATTACGAGCAGCCGGATGTGACGCCGCCTGCGCATTTGCTGCCCGGCATTGCGCAGATGCTGGGGGTGTCGATTGATACGCTGTACGGGCACCAGGTGCCTAAGCGCAAGCTGGCCAAGCAGGAGGGGGACAGTCGGCTGCGCAGGCGCTTGCTGGCCATTGAGAAGCTGGGCACCAGCGAGAAGCGACAGGTGCTTCAGCTCATTGATGCCTACATCGAGCGCGGCCAGCTCAGGAGCAAGGTGCAAAGCCGTTCGGCTGGATAGCGCTGCGCCCCTCGCGGCTCACGCCGCCTGTGATCCCCAGCTCTTAGCAGCTAAGGGGTTGCAGGTGGCTTTTTTACTTAAATATTAACTTGCAGGTTAATAAGTATCCAAAATTGCAGCAAAAGACAAGAATGTGAATCCCGAAGCACTCTAGCCCACGAATTTGTTCACTTTTTTGGTATTTATAGTGCAGCAAATGAAGCCGCGATTGAGGGTCAATTCACCTTACGACACTGCGCGGTTGAGTCGTAGCTACTTTAGCTAGGCCTTTTTGTCGGAATTGCTCCATATCTTGAGGGCACCCATCACGTAAAAAATACTGATCACCGCCGCGAGTCCACCGCTGATAAATAAATTCCATGACCCGCTAAATGTCAGCGACATGGCTACTGCCCACCCGCCAACCCAGGTAAGAAGTGCCACTGGCTTGATCTCCAGAAGGATAAGCTCTGCCGCCCCTAGCAATAGCGCAGCAACGGCAACCAAGATCGCAAATAGTGGATAAAAACTCTCCACAGTTACCTCTTGCAGGAACATGCGGCGATAGCCATCGCATGCGCGGCGGTTGCAAACGAACTTGCACCAACGCCCGCAATCGCTAGACCGCTGGCGGCTACCTTGCTACCGTTTACAAGATTCACCCCAAGGTTGTAGTTGCCGCCCGGCGCATACATGCTGTAGTAGCCAAATGCAGGCACGCCCACCGCTACAACGCCTTTTGCACCGCCGCTTATTCCTGTTGTTGTCCAGGCGTTTGTTGCATAGCCGCTGCCTGGTACGTAGCTGATAGCACTGAATCCCGGTACAAGGGTGTTAGAAACAAAGTTGCCGTAGTAGTTTTTCAAGTAGTCTTTCACGCAATCGCTTGATGGACTTGAGATATCGACACCGGGAGAAGTCGGGATCAGAGGGGGTACACCACGGAATATGGTTTGCCAAGTTCCAGGCACTTGCAGTCCCTCGGGATCGGTATACATCAACGGATTCGATTCGGCGTACTGGTAGCGATTCAGGCCCCCACTGAGCCCAATCGGATCAGCTTGGGTATACCTGCCCTGCGTCGGCTGGTAAGAGCGGAAGTAGTTGTAATGTGTTGGCCCCGACGCGCCGTCGTCGTAACGACAGTCGTTTTCTTCAGGCGCATCAACAGCTTGCGCCCGCCACGCGTGGGGGTTATCCAGGAGCAACAGCTCGATTTTTTCCAGAGGCGCGTTTTGAGCGTGGAAGGCATCAAGCGGTCGCGCGTTTACGCCCAGCGCGAAGAGCGCCAAGGTGCAGGCGACTAAGAGGCGAAGAAGTTTTGCGAGAAGCACGGTTTGAGGCTATTGTGCTGCACCCGCGTGCAGCGCGGGTGCGCGCCAGCGCACCTGCATGCGAGACTACAGCAGAGTGGAATGAATGCGCGTCAGAATACCCATAATGGGTTTATTGAACTAGTTTCAGCCATGTTTGAGAATATAAAAGGCATCTAGCCCATGTATTAATTGCACAAGTAGCTACTGAATGCATAGTGATTGAATTGCCGCCTCTTTGCTCTTCCTTTAGTCGCTTACGGGTCGCGCGCCAGCGCGACGTGATCGGGTGGGTTGCACGGGCGGGCTGTGTACGTTGATGTGAATTGTGTGAGACCTGGCACGCTGTGCGTGCAGGGGTACCCCGCATCCCTCATGAGCGACACGGGCAGTAGCGCTGACAGGCTGTCAAGGCTGGCCGCAGGCCACCGCAGCAGCGGCGCGGCACGCGGCCTTTACAGCCTGGTGGCGCTGCTGCACCCTCGCCCCTAAAGAGAGATGGGGTTTGATGCGGCTTTGCGGGCGATGCGCCAGCGAGCCGTGACCTACGCACGCAGGCACACAGCACCGCGCTGACCATTACAGCCGTATTGCGCCGGGCAGGAGGGAGCCCCCTTGGGGGGCGGACGGGCCTAGCCCCGGCGCGGCTCTGGGCGCGAAGCAGCCCAGGGCCTGTTGGGGTGGGCGGGGGCCAACACCACATATGCGCGAAGCGCCTGACTAGAACTGTTGTGGCCGCAGGGCCACGCTTTGTGATGCAGGCGCGAAGGGGCGCAAGACATAACGGGAGTTTGGTGAACCCGAAGGGCGCGAAGCGGTAGCCGCACCAAACGCAGCTTTAGCGCAGTGACTGCGGCTACTTTGCCAAACAGCCCGTTATGGTTAGTTGGCTCCAGCCAACTAACCCCGCAGCACCTGCCAGTGCACAGCCGGCTCGATGCCGGCTTTGCGCTGTAATCCAAGCGCTGCGCGGCACGCGCCTGGCTTTGACTTCCTCGGGCGTGTCAAGCGTCCTCTTCGTTTTCATGCGCCAAAGCCTCCAATAACGCCGTAGCCGCGTTATCGCTCAGCGCCTGAGGGCTGGCCTCACCCGTAGCCTTGACCCGCTCCAGCCGCGCCGGGTGCGTCAAGGCATGCACCGCCTGGAGTTTGCCAATGGCCACATGGGTGTAAATCTGCGTGGTCGAGAGCTCCGAGTGGCCCAGCATGGCCTGGATAAAGCGGATATCGGCGCCGCCCTCCAGCATGTGGGTGGCCATGGCATGGCGAAAGGCGTGGCAGCTGCCGTGCGCGATGCCACCGGCGCGCATGTAGCCCTTGACCAGGTCGGAGAGGCGGTTTTTTTCAAAGGGCTCGCCGTAGTCGGTCAGGAACAGGGTCGCCGTGTCTGGGCCGATCAGCTCGGCTCGCACTTCGCGCAAGTAGCGGCGCATCCAGGCGCAGGCGCGTGCGCCCAAGGGGATCAGGCGGTCTTTGCGGCCCTTGCCTTGCCTGACCATCAAGGTGCCGCGCTCAATGTCCACCTCGTGCAGCTTCAAGCGAATCAGTTCGCTCCTTCGGATGCCGCTGGAGTACAGGGTTTCCAATATCGCCCGGTCACGGATGCCGGGCAGCGTGTGCGTCGGTGTGCCGTTGATGACATGCTCCACCTGCTCGATGGTCAAGAGGTGTTTGGGCAGGCTCCTGGGCGCTTTGACGATGTCCAGGTCAGCAGCCGGGTTGGACAGGATGTGGCCCTCGCGCGTGAGCCATTTGAAGAAGGCCATCAAGGGCTGCAGCCGCGTGGCCTGGGTGCTGTAGGCCAGCGGCTCGCCGTTTTTCTTGCGAGTTAGGTACAGGTGGCGCTGGTAGCGCTGCAACACCGGGCGGGTGACTTCGCCAGGGTGGCGGATGCCGCGCTCATCGGCCCAAACGATGAAGTACATCAAGGCGCTGTCGCGGATTTTGGCAGTGGCCGGGGACAGGCCCACCGTCACCGTCCAATCGCAGAAGCTTGTGCGCCAAGCCTGCAGCGGGTTGGCCGCTGCCGGGTCGGCTGGCTGCGCTGGGTGTTTGCCTGATCGCAGTTTGGCGCGCAGCATGGCCTGCGCCCCTTAAGCGGATAAAGCGGCTAAGGCGGCTAAGGCGGGTTGCTGGTCGCGCGACTGTGAGGGCGCATACACGTAGGACGACTGCGCGCACGCCGCAGGGGTGGCGCGTGAATCGGCACGCTCATCGTCAACATCTCCCAAAAGCGTGATTCCATGCGGGCAAGCGACGGTCTTGCCGCTGCGTGAACCCCCCGCGTTGGCACCGTTTTGGGGGCGCGATGGGGGCGCGAACTGCACCTCTTCACCCCGCGAACCCATCGTCGTAGTGGTAGGGATAGATGCAGATTCTGGCCTCGCTTGCAAGGTCGTGGTGTCGATCAAACCCGATAGGTGCGCCTCTGAGTGGTTCATGCTCTGGTCGTGCAGCAGCTCGTACTCATAGCTTTGGCCACGCTGGCCGCGGTGCGTGAGCAAATACTCCATCGCACACAGGCGCTCCAGGTGCACCCGTGCCTGCGTGTCCGACAGGCCCGTGGCCGTACGCACCTGGCTGCGGCTAAAGCGGGTATCGCGCTGTAGTGAGCCTTGATCTGTCATCTTCGCGCGCACCAGGGCGTGCACGCCCGCCAGCACCCGGCGCGTCTGCGGCGGCAGTTCGTCCAAACTGGTGCCCAGCACCTCGTGCGCAATCCGGTTGGCCAGCTCAATGTCGCCCAGCGTGGCTTCGATGTACTCGATGGTGTATGGTGCCCCTGCGGTAGCGTTTTCGGCGACGCTGGCGGTTTTGATTTGCCGCTGATGCTGATGCAACAGCGCAATCACGTCGATCAAGGTCAAATACTTGTCATGGTCGCGCCGGGTGCGCGTGCGGTCGTCCAGGAAGGTCAATTGATCGGCGTAGGGGTTGACCACGGCCAGCGATCTGAGCAGGCGCTGAGCGTTTTTGTGGACGCTGAGGATGGCTTGCTTCTCGTGTTTCCTGGTCAGACCCGCCAGGGTGCGCCGCTGGCGCTGCAACTGGTGGATGGCGCGGGTTTGCTCTCGGGCTTCATCGACCGACAGCACCAGGCAGCGGTTCATCAGTTCTTCGTCAATGTCGATGGCGGTGGTGGTCATGAACAGGCTCATCGGGCCTTCGACTTTGTACTCCTGCGTGATCAGGTTGCCCGTGGCCGCATCGGTGCCGGTGCTGGCTATCGTCAGCTCGCCCTCAGATTGCAACAACTTCAAGGCATAGCTGGCCCGGTGCGCCCCAGTCTCCTCGGCGATGGCCAGGATCTTGTGCTTCAGGCTGGTCTGGCCCATGTAGAACAACGATTGGCCGGTCATGGCGCTGTACTGGATGCGCTCCTCCTCGGGCACGAAACTCAGAATCGCGTCCATCAGGCTGGACTTACCGGCGGCGCTGCTGGACTGGATGACCACGGCCAGTGGTCTACCGAGCTTGCGGCTAACCGCTGCCAGGTAGCCCACCAGCTTGTTGGTCGCTTCGCCCACAACGCCTGCCGCCTCAAAGTCGGCCAGGATGCGCGCGGGCAGGTCAGGTGACTTGAGCAAAGCCATGGCGGCGCTGTGTTCATCCGCCGTCATGCTGGGCTGCGCCGCTTCCTTGGGTTTGAGTGCCGTTTGAATCGCCTCGTCTTGCAAGGCCTCCAGTTTCAACAGCACACGGCCCAGGTCAGCCTTGAGCACGTCGATGGAAACACCCAGTTCGGCAGCCGCCTGTGTGAGGTACGCCGCGCGGGCACGGGCGCCGTACAAGTCCAGCGTGTCGATATGAAACGCGCCACCGGCATCCACCGCCGCCGCCACCAGCACATTGACCTTCAAGATTTCATACGCCAAGTTCTTGGCCAAACCGCGCACGCGCCAGCGCCGCGCTTGAACACCCTCGCCAAACAGCAGCGTCACCTCGTTTGCCGCCGCGTTGGTGCTGATTTCGGTCGCCGTCGCGTTCACTACAGCGTGGTCGCTGAACTGGGCCGACGTTGGCGGGGCCAGCATTGGCTGCAAAGCTTCAGCGGCTAAAGCGCTGTGCGGCGCATCAACAGCATCCGCAGTAGCCAAGGAATCGGCTGTGGCAGGTATCTGATCTGTGTTTTTGCTGTTTTTTTGATCTTCATCGGTATGGTTTTGATAGCTTTTTGTGTTTGTTTCACGTGACTTGGTGCCGACTATTAATTGAGTGGTTGATGTGATAGAAGATGTTTTTCCTTGACCCAGCCACGCCGCCTTACGAATCAGGATTTCCAGGCTCTTGGCCGCAGGCGTCACTTTGAGCGCGTATTCATTGGCATCCATGCCCTTGGGGAATTCAATGCGCCAGACCTGCATGCCTGCCGCTTGCAACACCGGCGCGAGTTTCAGCGCAGCACGCTCGCCGGCTTCGTCCCGGTCGTAGGCGATCAGCACGCGCTGTATGCCGTGCGCTTCAAACGCCGCCAACAGCTCATCCGTAAAACCTTCCACGCCGTAAGCGGTGGTGACGTTGCGATACCCCGCGCACCAGAAGGTCAAGGCATCAATGATGGACTCGCACAGGATGATCTCTTTAGCCGCCGACCCGTCTGACCCCGTGGCCACGCCTGCCGCTTTGAAGGCCGCCAGGTTGAACACGCCACGCCCGCGCTCGGTATGCGCAGGCAGGTACAAATGCAGTGGCGTGCCCTCGCGCAGCCGCGCCGTGATCTTGCGCCCATACAGCTCGCACACCTGGCCGTGCGCGTCCAGCACGGGCACCACCAAACTGCCATTGAAGTGCTCATGGCCCGATTCCCGGTACACGCCCAAGCGCTCCAGCCGCGCGCGCATCTGCGCCCCTTCTACACGGCGTTTATCAGGCAAGCGCAGCCCAAGCGTTCGATTGGCAAAGCCCAGCTTGAAGTGATCAATCAGTTCAGGATGATTCAAGCCGCGCGACAGCAAATACGACAGCGCCTCGGGCGACTGTTTCAAGCTCTGGTGGTAGTAATCGACGACTTGCAGCAACAAAGCCCGGTCATCCGCGTCCAAGGCGACGGGCGCGGGCAGCGCCCGCACCGTGCTGCGTTTGACAGGCTCACCGGCATGGCCCAAAGATTCGGCGGCTAAAGAGGTGGGCGCAAACGTCAAGGCCGAATCGTCCTTGAGCAGTTCCACCGCATGGCGGAAACTCACGCCCTTGAGTTTCATCACCCAGTCAATAGGCCCACCGCCCACCTGGCAACCAAAGCAGTGCCACAGGTTCTTCGCAGGCGTCACCACCAGGCTGGCCGTGTCGTCCGCATGAAACGGGCACTTGGTCACCCAGTCCTTGCCCGACTTCCTCAACTCCAAACCGGCCGACTCGATCAGCCGCTGCACGCTGATTTCTTCTTTTAGCCGCTGGAGGTCGCTGTCTGGAATGCGGGCCATGGAAGCTTTCAAAAAAATTGACTGACGCAATGATATACGATTATCGTATAATAAAACAAGCCGATGACTGAATCGGCTCTAGCATGGGCGCATCTTGTTTTGAAAGAGACCCATGAGCAAACGAAAGACAGCAGTGATGCAAAGTTTTGGTGAGCGCCTGGCGCAGTTGCGAAAGACCGCTGGTTACACCCAGGTGGAGTTTGCTGCCGAGCTGGACATTACCCAGCGGATGGTGGCCTACTACGAGGCCCCGGACGCACAGGCCCCGGCCCATTTGTTGCCGCAAATGGCCCAGGTGCTGGGGGTGAGCGTGGATGTGCTGTTGGGCTTGTCTGAGCTGCGCAGCCCGAAGCGCATTGCCACCAATCGGTTGGAGCGCCGTTTGCTGGAGATCGACAAATTCGATCCCAAGGCCAAGCGCCAAATCACACAGTTGCTCGACTCGTTCATCGAGGCAGAGAAGCTCAAACAACAGTTGAATATCCGCACAAGTTCGCGCACGTCGCGCGCCCGCGCAGCCCAGCAGGAGGCCACCGCATGACCACGTTTCAAATTGAATTGCCCGAAACGACCGCACAGGCAGCGCGTGCCGCAGGATTGCTGACATCCCAGGCGCTGGATCGCCTGCTCACGCAAGCCCTCAAACGGCGCCAGGCGGCGGATTTGCTGTTGTCGATTGCCGACCGTGTGGCCGCAGCAGGTATCGAACCCATGTCCATGCAGGAAATCAATGCCGAAGTGAAGGCGGCACGCGCTGCGCGTGGCCAGCGCGACTAAAGACGATGCGGGCGGTGATTGATACGAATGTGCTGCTGTCAGGTTTGCTCTGGCGTGGCACGCCGCATCTGCTTTTGGAGCAGGTGCGCAATGGCACGGTGGCGCTGGTCAGTAGCCCGGTACTGCTGGCAGAACTGGCCGAGGTGATCGGCCGCACGAAGTTCGATGCCATCCTGACCCGCTCAAATACGTCCCGCATGCAGGCGCTGGCCCAGGTGCGCCAACTCGCCGAGGTGATCGATGCGCCACCTTTGGCGCAGCCGGTGTGCCGTGACCCGGATGATGATGCGGTGCTGGCGCTGGCCATTGCCGCACAGGCTGACATGGTGATCTCGGGGGATGATGATTTGCTGGCCTTGGCCAGCTTTGAGGGCATCCCGATTTTCACGCCTGCCCAGGCCCTGCAGCAGGTGCTGGAGTCGCTTTAAACGACAGCAATAAAACCCCTGGCGGTGGCAATCTGCGGTTGCCTCACAGGGGCATGTGATTTAGCGCACAAATCCCCCGACACTCCAACCAACTATCAGAATTGCCATTTCAACAAACCACCATTGACCAACAAGCAATCCAACAGTAACCGCAACTATTGCAAGCCAGGAGAAACCGGATTTTTTTAGGAGCAAAAATCCTACGCCGACGCAAATTACCGCCAATACCGTCAACGCAGGCTTGTACCAAGGCATCATCCAAAGCTGAAACGTGACAGCCAAGGTTATAACGGAAGCCGCCCAAAATCCCACCCAAAGCAGCATGTCACAAGGAAGGTCTGGGTATGGGCAAGCGTATGGATTTAG
>JANNYX010000685.1:0-2786 GCA_031410295.1 Rhodoferax sp. | reverse complement strand
CGCAGCAGAACCTCTGCCGCCACCTGTTTGTGCACCACACCCCGCGCACCGTGCACCACCGCATGCTGGTGAACCGCTGGGTCGTTCGAGCCGGTGAGGATCAACACCCGCGCAGGCGAGCCAGAAGTTAGCTTTTCAAGGGAGCCCAAACTGCTGGCACCACCCAAGTCAAGGTCCAGCAAGATCACGTCGGGCCTGGCGGCAGGCAATTTTGCAAACAATTCGTCGCAGTTTTCAGCCATGCCCACCACGCTCATTTGGGGCGTGGTGCTTTCTATGAGCCGCTCCAGGCCCCAAAGCACCGTTTTGTGGTCATCAACCAGAAAAACATTGATAGTTTTTGTTTCTATAAGCTGCATCAGACACCTTATGTATTTTGATTGGTGAATTTGCCTAATGCCGATGAAGGCCTTCTCCTGTTCGTCTCACCCTTACTTACAATTTCAAACCTATTAAGCAACTTCCACGCCAGCTTTATAAGATGATGATTTCTATGTGAACTTTTTCCAATTATTCGGGGTGATTGCAACAGTTGTAAAAAATACCGACATCTTGCAACCAGAAAACTGCTGACGTGTGACCATAAGTGTTGGCAGTGTTGGCAGTGTTGGCACCGCCGACAACTCTCGCGCTCAAACCTGGCGCAGCGGAATTTCGACCGTGACTTCTGTGTCTCCGCCAAATGTGGTGGCCACTCGGCACACCCCGCCCAGTGCAAGCGAACGCTCGGCAATGGAATGGGGGGTGAAGATCTTGCCCGTTGAACCCCAACCACTGGGGTTGCTGATGTTCAAGGTAAACAAGCGCTGGTCGCAAGACAGGGTGATAAACGCGCTGGAAGCCGTGGTGTGGCGGCGCACATTGCTCAAAGCCTCACTCACCATGTGAAACGCTTCATTGGCGAGGGCATCGCCAATGCGCAACTCGCTGGGGGACTTCACTTCCACCGCTATGCCATACAGTTCGCTGAAACGCGCCGCCTGGCGCCGCAAAGCCGGCACCAGCGCCGCACGGCCCGGGTCTTCGTCACCGCGCAGCCCTTTCACGAAGGTCCGCAGCTCCGTGATCTCGCTGGTTGCCATTTCCACCAGTCGGCCAATGTCGTAGGCAATCGGGCTTTCGGGTGGTATTTTGCGGGCCAGCGCTTCCAGTCCGAATTTAAGGCCGATATACGGCTGGATCGCGCTGTCGTGGATGTCGCGCGATATTTTTTGCCGCTCTGCCTCGGCCACTTCACCCGCCAGGCGGTCCAGCAGCTGCACATTCTCGATCCGCGGGGCGAGTTGTTCACTGAGCTGATGCAGGAACGGCAAGTCAGCCGATTCAAAGCGGTGTTTGTCAGCCCAGACAAACAACCGCGCCGCGCCGCCCTGGTGCAAGGGAAACTGCAGCGAGCCAAAACCGGTGCAATGCAGGCGCTCGGCGATCAAGGCGGCCTGGGCAAGTTGGCTCTTCTGTGGCGCCGGGTTGGCGTTTGAACTGTAAATTTCCGCCGGCAACAGGCTGCCTTTGCCGGTGTAAATCAGGGTGCCAGTAGCGTCAAGCCCGGCAATCACGTTTTCGATTTCAAGGGCTGCCGCGTCGGACACCTGGTACATCGCGTCCGGCAGGTCGGCCCGAAATACTTTGGGCGGTCGCCCCGCCTCCTGCAACACCAGCGCAAATTTCTCCACCTGATACAGGGTTGCCAGGTGCCGCACCACCCGGTCAATCGTTTGTTCGGTGTTGAAACGCGGGCTGCACAGGGCATTGAACTCCTTCAGGGCAGAAAGGCGCCGGTTCAAATTCCTGTCGGCGTTGGCCCAGATCGCCATCAAATAACCCAACACCAGCAAGCCAATAGGCGGCAAGAAGACGTCAGTATTGAGCAAGGCGGCGCCCACTCCGGTGCCCAGTATGCCGCTGACCCACAAGCCACCGCTCACAAAAACGGTCAAGGCCATGCCGGGTCTGAAGCCCCAGCGCAGGGATACAAACAACAGCGGAAACGACAGGAAAAAGACGAAATGGCTGCCCGGCCCACCCGTTACGGCTGAAATCGCCAGATACCACAGCGCATCAATCCAGTAATAAACCCTGCCCTCTTGGTGGGTCTTGTCGCGCACTGTGCGCCAGTACAACAGCACGGCGTAGATCGAGAAGCCCACCGTCAAAAAAGCCCGCTGCGCTGCCTCGGGGCTTGACCTGCCCGGTTCAAAGAAGAAGGCGGCATGCAGTGCGGCAAAACACGCCACCAGACGCACTGCCGCCGCCAGACGCGTGTACATCGACGCCGTAAAGGAATGGTCGATATCGACGACCGGTGGTCCCCGAGCCGCCACTCCAGCAGCCTTGACTGCGCCCCCTCCCACAACACGGTCCGTGCGTGCGCCAGCGCCTTTGCCTTTGGATCTGGCTGTAGAACTATTGTTAATTCTGCCCACCCAACATTGGCAAAATCACCCGGACTATTCGCACACCTGCGGGTGCCAGCACGACCATGCTGATGGCAGGAAAGATGCACAACACCAGTGGAAACAACATTTTGGTTGACAATTTTGCCGCCAGCTCTTCGGCACGCATTTGCCGCTTATGCCGCAAGTCTTCGGAAAACACCCGCAAAGACTCCCCCACACTGGTGCCAAACTTGTCGGCCTGAGTCAACATCGATACAAAAGCGCTGATCTCTTCCACTCCTGTGCGCAAACCCAAATTGCGCAGCGCCTGCTCACGTGTGCTGCCGGCGCGGGTTTCCAAGTTGGTCAGGTGCAGCTCTTCGGTCAGGGCACCACTTTTCATTTTCATTT
>JANNYX010000684.1:0-1623 GCA_031410295.1 Rhodoferax sp. | reverse complement strand
GAGCAGCGAACGTTTTTGCAAATCTGTCATGTCTTTTCCTGGGACGTTAAGGTGGAGATAAATCGTTGTTCGATCTTGTTAAGAAAACCCTTGATTATGGGCGAGTTCAGGCGCCCGGATAGAAGGGTTTTCCAATACTGGCGGGCATGTTGACCCTGATCCATTGTGGGTTGCGCGAGATCAGCGCCAGCACCAAAATGGTGGCAAGGTAAGGCAACATGGTCAAAAATTCACTGGCCATTTCCACGCCAATGCCCTGCAAATGAAACTGCAGCATGGTCACACCTCCAAATAAATAAGCGCCAAGCAAAACCCGTGCCGGGCGCCAAGTGGCGAAGGTCGTCAGCGCCAGAGCGATCCAGCCCTTGCCGGCCACCATGCCTTCAACCCACAAAGGGGTGTAAATGACCGACAAATAGGCGCCTGCCAGGCCGCACAGGGCGCCGCCAACCACCACTGCCAGCAGGCGGATGCGGCGCACCGGGTACCCCAGCGCGTGGGCCGATTCCGGGCTTTCGCCCACACTCCTGAGCACCAGGCCGCTGCGGGTGCGGTACAAGAACCAGATCAAGCCCAGTGTCAACGCCACGGTGGCGTAAACCAGCGGGTGGTGACGAAACAGCGCCGGCCCGATAAGCGGAATGTCACTCAAAAACGGGACGGCATGCGCCGTGCGTTCGGGCATCTTGGCCTGTACAAAAGCGGTGCCGACAAAGGCCGAGAAGCCAGTGCCAAACAGGGTCAGCGCCAGGCCTGTGGCGTACTGGTTGGTGTTGAGCCAGATCACCAGGAGGCCAAAAACCAGCGCCAGGCCAGCGCCTGCGCCCATGCCGGCGGCAAAACCCAGCCAGTCGTTGCCGGTCTGCACGACTGTGGCAAACCCGGCGATGGCAGCGCACAACATCATGCCCTCGGCGCCCAGATTCACGATGCCGACTTTTTCGTTGATGAGCAAACCCAGCGAGGCAATCGCCAGTACCGTGCCGGCGTTGAGCGTGGCGGCAATCAGCAGCGCGTAGGATTCCATCGCGTCGGTCCCTTCATGTTGATCTGGCGATTCTGATTCTGTAGTTGATCAGCGTGTCACAGGCCAGCAGACTAAACAGCAACAACCCCTGGAACACACCCGTGAGCGATTTGGTCAGCCCCAGTCGCGACTGCGCCATCTCGCCGCCGATGTAAAACATGCTCATCAACAGCGCCGAAAACACCATGCCCACCGGGTGCAGCCGCCCGACAAACGCCACGATGATGGCGGCAAAGCCATAACCCGCAGGCACATACGGCGTGAGCTGGCCGATGGGCCCGGCCACCTCCAGCGCGCCCGCCAAGCCTGCGGCGCCGCCCGACACTAGCAGTGCCGTCCACAAAGCCTTGCGCGACGAGAAACCGGCGTAACGCGCGGCAGCGGGCGCCAGCCCGCCCACCTGTTGCGCAAACCCGGCGCGGGTGCGGAACAAAAACACCCACACCAGCACCACACCCACCACCGCCATCAGCGCGCCAATGCTCACGCGCGAACCGACAAACAGGCGCGGGATACGCGTGGCGGCCTCAAACGTCTGGGTTTGCGGAAAGTTGTACCCCTGCGGGTCTTTCCACGGCCCGGTGACCAGGTAGCCC
>JANNYX010000683.1:0-4174 GCA_031410295.1 Rhodoferax sp. | reverse complement strand
CCGCGCGCATCGCGCTGCAGCAGGTGCGCCCGCGTGAACTCGTAGGATTGTTGCAAACGCTACAAAAAGTAGAGCTAATAACGCCCATTATCAGACGGCCTGAGGCCTATTTTTCCTTGATCTCCGAAGACTTGGCGCCGCCCGCTGGTTGCGCGGCCCTGTTGGCCAGCGCAATTGCCGAAGAGCCCGCTGTGCTGGTGCGCGACGGCGGCGTCATCGCCACCGGGTTCGATGGTGAGCTGGATGAATTGCGCGCCATTCAAACCAATTGCGACGCCTTCCTGCTTGATCTGGAAACCCGCGAACGGGCCCGCACCGGTATAACCAACCTGCGTGTGCAGTACAACAAGGTGCACGGTTTTTTCATCGAGGTAACGCAAGGCCAGGTCGACAAGGTTCCCGACGACTTCCGCCGCCGCCAGACCCTGAAAAATGCCGAACGCTTCATCACCCCGGAGCTCAAGGCCTTTGAAGACAAGGCCCTGTCTGCGCAGGAGCGCGCGCTGGCCCGCGAGAAATGGCTGTATGAACAACTGCTGGAGCGCTTGCAGCCCCACGTGCCTGCGCTCACCCGGGTGGCGCGTGCGCTGGCGACACTCGACGTGTTGTGCGCCCTGGCCGAGCGCTCACTCACGCTCGATTGGTGCGCCCCGCAGTTCGTCCGCGAGCCCTGTATCGAGATTGACGCGGGCCGCCACCCTGTCGTGCAAATGCGCCTGAACGAGACCTCCAGCGGCAACTTCATCGCCAATGACACGCGCTTGGGCCCCAAGGCGCGCATGCAGATCATCACCGGCCCCAACATGGGCGGCAAATCAACCTACATGCGGCAGATCGCGGTGATTGTGCTTTTGGCCAGCATCGGCAGTTACGTGCCCGCCGCGGCCTGCCGCATCGGGCCGATTGACGCCATCCACACCCGCATCGGCGCGGCGGACGACTTGGCCAACGCGCAATCAACCTTCATGCTGGAGATGGTCGAAGCGGCGCAGATTTTGCACACCGCCACCGCCAATTCGCTGGTGTTGATGGATGAAATCGGTCGCGGCACCTCGACCTTTGACGGCCTCGCCCTGGCCGGCGCCATTGCCAGCCAACTGCATGACAAAACCAAAGCCTTCACCCTGTTTGCCACGCACTACTTTGAGCTCACCGAGTTCCCGGCCAAACACCACCAGGCCGTCAACGTGCACGTGAGCGCCGTTGAATCAGGCCAAGACGTCGTCTTCCTACACCAGATCGAACCCGGCCCCGCGAGCAAGAGTTACGGCATCCAGGTCGCGCGCCTCGCAGGCATGCCCGCCGCGCTGGTGAACCAGGCGCGCCAGACGCTGAACGCGCTGGAAGCGCAGGCCGTAGACGCCCGCGCGCAGGTAGACCTGTTCGCCCCGCCGCCCGCGGTAGAGCCCGCCCCCGCGAGCGCCATTGAGCAAGCGTTGGCCGCCATTGACCCGGATGCCCTGAGCCCGCGGGATGCGCTGGAGCTGGTGTACCGGCTCAAGAAGTTGTCAATCGACCATCTGAAAAATTTGAAGAGCTGACATAGAGAAAATTTTTCTCTACTTAGCTATAATTGGTCCATGGGCAAAATTTTCTCGGGGGACGGCTGGATCATCAAAGTGCATGGCGACGAACATCCTCCCCTTCATGCCCACGTTTTGCATATGGACGGAAAGGCGACGATTTCGGTAGATGGCAAAGTGGTCAATTCTGGCGTTCCCGCCAAAGTGATCGCCAAAGCCAAGGCTTGGTTATTGGATAACCGCGATCTACTCACAGCCGAATGGGAAAAAATGAACAACCCAAGGAAGAGGTGAACGATGAAGAAACAAACTGCCCGCCTGCAATCCGTTGCGGCGAAGAAACCGATGAAGCTGAGCGCCATTTATTCAGATGGCCGCGTGCTGGAGGTTGATGTATCCAGCCTTGCAAAGCGCCTGAAAACATTTGCGCCCTTGGAGAACTGGAAAGAGTTTTCTACCGCAAAAGTCACAGACTTCGGCTGGACGCTCGAGTGGAATTGCGGCGCATCCCTTGACTCCGACCGGCTGATAGAGATGGCGCTGGAGCAATCCGGTCTGGTTGAAAACGTGCATTTCCGGCATTGGCAGGACGCCCATCACCTCAGCCTCACCGACGCCGCCAACGCCATTGGCTTGACGCGCCGCACGGTCAGCCAGTACCGCACCGGCGCGCGGCCAGTTCCGCGCATTGTGGGTCTGGCCTGCAAAGGCTGGGAAGTTGAGCAAGGCCCAAACAAAGCAGTCCCAACAATCAGAGCGAGCGCATGAAGCGCGCCATCGATTCGGCCCGTGACTGACGCCTGTATAGCCAGCGCATCGGCACTGTGGAGTCGGTGTTTGGCAACATCCAGCACAACAAGCGACTCACGCGCCTGAAACTGCGCGGGCGCGAGAAGGTTAACGCGCGGTGGCGCCTGTACTGCATGGCGCACAACATCGAGAAGCTGGCCAACAGCGGTTGGCGCCGGTGAAGAAAATGTTGGGGCAAGAACACCCAACAGGCACGCGCCAGGGTCACAATAGCGCGGCGAGGTAGCAAAAACTCAAAGGGGCCGTGGCCATGAAACTTCTGATTCAGCAACGCGCTTTGCGACCCCGCGTGTTCGTGCCATATGGAGTTTTTGGTCAGCCTTGTTACGTTGCAGCAATGTGCCGAGCGCGAGCATCGGCCGCCATAATTCTTTTGGCCGTTCCTTGCGCGGCGCTTGCTACCCAGGTGTCTCGGCTTGATCCCTCTTTGTTCGCAACTGCTCCAGTCGCTGTGCGGTCTGGCCTAAAGCAGCACGGTTGCACGGTTCCACAAACTTACTTGGCTGGTGGGCGGCAGAACGTTGTGCGCGGCAGCTTCACAAAACCAACGGTCAAGGAGTGGGCTGCCCTGTGCTCCGTGGATGGCTCTTCGGAGATCTTGGTCTTCAGCGCTACATCCAGTCAACCCCTTGCTCGGTTTGCTAGAGCTTCAGATGAGACATTTGTCCAATCCATCGCACCTGGCCGCACGGGCTACTCACGCAGATTGCGCACGGTGCCATCGTCGGTCCGCGGCCTCAGCGGTGTCGAAGATGCGTTCCTTGAGAAGGCATCAACGGTGTGGGTACACGAGCGCGGGCAATGGCATGGCATGCCGGGCGCGGACTGAAGGTTGGTGGTGCCGAACCCTGCAATCCAACCACTCCATCGAACTAACGTCAAAACAAGACCAGCAACAAGGCGGGAATGGGGTGGGCGATGGGGGCGATTTTAAAAAGCCATAACGTGAAGTACGGGTATGAGCCCCGGCGTCCGCCCCGCTCCCGCCTGGGCAGAGCGCAGCGGCGTTAGCGTACGTGCGGCAGGTGGCAACCAACATCGCCAACGCTCAAGCGGCTGCTGGCTCTGAATCTGGCGCGGGCGGTACGCGATGCGTGATTGGCAAAATACCCTTGCCTGTGCTATCTTTCACCCATGAGAACCATCACCTTGAGCGAGGTCTTCCAACTGCCAGCGCAGGAGCGGTTGCCTATTGCTTCGGCGCTGTGGGACAGTGCGGCCAACCAGCCTGAAGCCTTCTGCCTGACGCCCAAGCAGGAAGCCGAGCTCGATGCCCGTTACGCGGACTACCTGGCCCATCCGTCCGTTGGCGAATCCTGGCAATCGGTGAAGTCGCAGATCCGGCAAGGCTGGTGAGTTTTCAGCTGCTTGTCCGGCCGGCGGCCAATGCCGACTTGCGTGAGTCATTCGCGTAGTACGAGGAACAAAGAGCCGGCCTTGGCGCGGAGTTTCTTGACGCAGTGGAACGAAAAGCGGCGCAAATCGAATCACATCGCCTGCGGTTTCCTGTCGCACGCAACGCCACGCGCCGGGCGATTGTCTTGCGGTTTCCCTACAGCGTGTTTTATGTTGTGGATGGCACGATGATCTGCATGCTCGCAGTGATGCACCACGCCCGCTCGCCTGTGCACTGGTTACCTCGAAGCTAAGTGTTGGCTACTATTTATATAGCAAAGTATCTATATAAATAGACGGCCTATTAGCTATTTTTTTCATGCCTTTTGTACTTTGCGGCAAAGTCGCAAATTGCCGATACCCAAGTTAATTCTCATCTAAAATTCAACGGAAATGCCCCTGCTCATTTTCTCCCACGCCAACAGTTTCCCCGCCAGCACCTACCG
>JANNYX010000682.1:0-2959 GCA_031410295.1 Rhodoferax sp. | reverse complement strand
GTTTGCAGCAACTCAAGCAGACGCGTCAACGCGTGGCGCACAGTGGCCGTGCGAACGGCGCCACGGCCACCGTCAAAGCGGCGCATCTCGCTGACGAGGCCAGCCGGTGTGGCAAACGCAAACCAGACCGTACCGACGGGTTTGGCGGCGCTGCCGCCAGAAGGTCCCGCCACACCCGTGACAGCCACAGTCACCTGAGCGCGTGAGTGCGCCAGGGCGCCTTGCGCCATGGCGCGGGCCACTTCTTCACTGACGGCGCCGTGCTGTTGAATCAATTCTTTGGGCACGCCCAACAGTTCATTTTTTGCGGCATTTGAATACGACACAAAGCCGCGCTCAAACCACGCGCTGGAGCCTGCCAGGTCGGTGCAGGCCGCCGCGATCATGCCGCCAGTGCAGCTTTCAGCGGTGGCCAGCAGCCAATGTCCATTGATCAGCAATTGCGCCAACTCCGTCACTTTGGAATGCATGAATTCGCCTTTCAATCGAGTGCCTGGCGCATTGTTTTACGGCACTTCAACCCACGTCAAAGGAAGCGCCAAAGCGCGATCAGCAGAAGAGTGCAGCCGGCGGCGACCAGGTCGTCCAGCATGATGCCCAAGCCCGCTTTGTGCCACGCCAAGCGGTCGGTCTGCGCTTGCACGCCATGAAACAAAGCGTCGGCCCAGCCCACCGGACCGGGCTTGGCCGCATCAAAATAGCGAAACAACACGAACGCTGCGAGCTGGCCCCAGAATCCGGCGGGCGAGATCAACCACAAAACAGCCCAGAAGGCGACGACCTCATCCCAGACGATGCTGCCAGGGTCCAGCACCGCCATATTTCGCGCGGTGACGGTGCAGGCCCACCAGCCCAGCCCAGCCGAAACTGCGATCAGCGCGGCCCAGGAAGCGTCGCTTAAACCGGCGCGTCGCAAGAGCAGGAAAACCACCCAGGCCCACAAGGTACCCGCCGTGCCTGGCGCTTTGGGCGAAAGGCCAGCGCCCAGGCCCAGCGCGATGGCGTGCGCGGGGTGACGCAGCATGAAGCGCCAGGTCGGACGTGCCGCGGCCGCTCCAGTGACGGGCGCTGCCTTGGCGGCAAATAGGTGGGCAGACATGGCTGTTGGGCGGGTGGTTTGATCGGCGGGATTATCGCCTTGAGCAGCGTGAAATTGGGTTGGCGTCGTCTAACATGTGCTATTAGAGTAGTAGCAAACTATCTATATTATATGACGGCCTATTGCCGATTTAATGCATGATCATTGGAAATGCCCTGAAAAATAGCCTTTCTGGCGTAATCGACCGAATTTCGTCGGGGCGAAATCCGCCGCGGCGAACCCCGGCATTCGAGCAAATTTCGGTCACGCAAAATGATCGAACGACGTGAAATGGTTTTCTGCGGCGGCACCGCGGGCGTCGACCAGGCGCAGACCCAATTCAGTGTCGATCTGGCCAATAACACTGACCGGCGCGCGCGCGGAAGCTGCCGCTGCCGCAACTGCGGCGTGCGATGCTTTTGGCGCGGTGAAGGCCAGTTCGTAGTCATCGCCACCGGCCAGCACATACCCCAGCCATAGGCGCTCGGTCAATTGGGTGTCAGTCGGCGCAACTGGGTGGGCCAAAGCGGCACGCAATGCCGATTGCGCGGCCAGCAAGGCCAGGGCCAGGTCAGTGCGAAGCGTGGCACCCACGCCCGAGGCTTTGAGAACATGGCGAAGGTCGCCCAACAGGCCATCGCTCACGTCAACGGCGGCGCTGGCGATGCCGCGCAAGGCCTGCCCGAGCGCGACACGGGGCGTTGGGCGCTCGAGTCGTGCGCGTGCCAGCTGGAATTGCGCATCCTCAAGTTGCTGATTGCCACGCATCACCTCCAGCGCCAATCGCGCATCACCCAGGTTGCCGCTGACATAAACGTCGTCGCCCGGCTTGGCGCCGCTGCGCAGCAAGGCCGTTGATTGGCCGTTGTGCAATGGAATTTCACCCAACACGGTGATGCAGATGTTGAGCGGTCCGCGCGTGGTGTCACCGCCCACCAATTCGCAGCCATGCCGGTCTGCCAGCGCAAACAGGCCGCTTGAAAACCCCTGAAGCCACGCTTCGTTGACCGCCGGCAAAGCCAGCGCCAGTGTGAACGCCAGCGGTTTGGCGCCGCACGCGGCCAGGTCGCTCAGGTTTACCGCCAGCGCCTTGTGGCCGAGCGCCTGGGGGTCGACGGAGTCAAAAAAATGGCGCCCTTGCACCAGCATGTCGCTGGAGACGGCGATCTGTGTGCCCGGGCACGGTTGTACCAGCGCGCAGTCGTCGCCAATGCCCAAGGCGACGCAAGCCGCGCGGGCCAGGTGACGTTCCGGCCGCTTGAAGTAGCGTTCGATGACATCAAACTCACCCATTTTTTTGACCATTTTGGCCGGCATCGGTGGCGTCCCTCGTCGGCCACAAAAAACTCATTGGCCGCTTGCGCCAGCGCATCCGGATGGCTGCATTGACACGCGCGTGGTCCAGCGCGCCGACGTTGTGCGCGCGCAGGGCCAGGCGAAACGCAAGGTAAAAACTGACGCTGAGGTTGGCCGCGCCAATCACCGGCAAGGCCGCCACGCACCACCAGAATGCGGGTTGACGCAACACCTCCCAGCCCAACGCGGCGGCGGCGGCAGCCAGCTGGCCGGCCGACAGCGTCACGTGGCGCACCTCCAGGCCCAGGCCAAAAAAAGCGGCGAATGCAGGGATCAACCCAAGCATGAAACCCAGCGAGATATTTGAGGCAAATCCGGAGATCTTGTCGCGCATGAATTGCGCCCAGCGGGCAGCGCGCGTCGCGCCCAAAGCGGCGGTGATGCGGGGGTTGTAACGCAGCGCGGAGTGCAACCGGTGCATGACAAACCAGTTTTCCACCCAGCCGGCGATGATGCTGGCCGCGAACAACAGAACACCGGTGAATGCGGCAAAAAACACCGTCGGCCCGAGCAAGGTGAGCGAAT
>JANNYX010000681.1:0-1594 GCA_031410295.1 Rhodoferax sp. | reverse complement strand
GATGCGCGGCGACCTGGTCTCGCGCCCGATTGGCGATGTGCTGAACGAAGCGCGGGCTTTGTTCGAGGGTGGCGTCAAAGAGCTTCTGGTGGTGAGCCAGGACACCTCGGCGTACGGCGTGGATGTGAAATACCGCATGGGTTTCTGGGATGGCAAGCCGGTCAAGAACCGCATGTTCGACCTGGCGCAGGCGCTGGGCGCCCTGGCCGAGCCTTACGGCGCCTGGGTGCGGCTGCATTACGTCTATCCCTACCCCAGCGTGGACGACGTCCTGCCGATCATGGCCACCGGCGCGGTGTTGCCGTATCTGGATGTGCCGCTGCAACACAGCCACCCGGATGTGCTCAAACGCATGAAACGCCCGGCCAGCGGCGAGAAGAACCTGGACCGCATTTTGAAATGGCGCGAGGTTTGCCCAGAGATTGTGGTGCGCAGCACCTTCATCGCCGGTTTCCCGGGCGAGACTGAAAGCGAATTTCAGCATCTGCTGGATTTCATGCAAGAAGCAAAAATTGACCGTGCCGGCTGTTTCGCCTACAGCCCGGTCGATGGTGCCGCCGCCAATGACATTCCGGGCATGTTGCCGATTGAATTGCGCGAAGAACGCCGCGCGCGTTTCATGAAAGTCGCCGAAGAAGTTTCAGCCGCCAAACTGCAAAAGCGCATAGGCTCGACCATGCAGGTGCTGGTGGATTCGGCGCCCGGCATGGGTAAAAAGGGCGGTGTGGGCCGCACCTACGCCGACGCACCGGAAATTGACGGCACGGTGAAATTGCTGCCGCCCGAGCGCATCAGCAAAACGCTGAAGGTGGGCGAATTCACCAGGGCGCTGATCGTCGGCGCGCAGGGCCATGACCTGATTGCGCAGCCGTTTTGATGCGGCTGAGTTGACGTCGCGAATTTGCACGCGGCAACACGGGCTGTCACCGCTAAACTCAACCAATGACGGCAATAAAAATGGCAGCCAAGATAACTTTTGCTGCCAAATTTAATTCTGTCATTTGGGAAAAATAAAATCTCCTTCAGAAATTCAATTTTCGGGATGCAGCGCAAGGCGAAAAACGCAGACATACACTCGTATGTCGAGGCTTTTCAACGCCGCGATGCGCCCGACAATTGGATTTATGAAGGAGATTTGGTGCCCAGGAAGGGACTCGAACCCCCACGAAGTTACTCGCTAGTACCTGAAACTAGTGCGTCTACCAATTCCGCCACCTGGGCCTCAAGTTGCGAAACAAGCTGCGAAAGCAGCCTGTTTTATGTTTCAGGAAAGAGAGAAATTATATCAAGAATATGAACCCAACCAGCGCCTTGCTGGATGAAGTTGAAGGCACCGTGCAAGGTCATCGCGACGGCCACGGTTTTGTCTCGCGCGACGACGGTGGCCCGGACATTTACCTGCCCCCCAATGAAATGCGTGCTGTGTTGCACAAGGACCGGGTCAAGGCCCGCGTCGTGCGCAACGACCGCAAAGGCCGCCCCGAAGGCCGCGTGGTCGAAATCATAGAGCGCCCGCCCCAACCCATCATCGGGCGCCTCTTGCAGGAAAGCGGCGTTTGGCTGGTCGCCCCCGAAGACAAGCGTTACGGCCAGG
>JANNYX010000680.1:0-8171 GCA_031410295.1 Rhodoferax sp. | reverse complement strand
ATCGAGCTGACCCAGGGCGGCAAAGCGCCGATCACACTTGACGGCGGCGAAACCCGGGCCTTCCTGCATGACGGCGACGCCGTCATCCTGCGCGGCTGGTGCCAGAAGCCCGGCGCCGCGCGCATCGGCTTTGGCGACAACCGCGGCGAAGTCCTGCCTGCATTGAAACCCTGAGGACTTGCCATGACCCTTATCCACGCCACCCAAACTTCACACGCGTCCGCACCACCCCTAGCCACCCCGAGCGGCCCAAGCCTGCCGCAACCGACGCTGGAATTTGTCTGCAGCCTTGACGTCAGTGTGTCTGCGCCGATCGACGCCGGCGTGCTCCTGGGCCTGGGCACTGCCGGACGGCGGCGCATCGTTCCGATCACTGGTGGCGTCGTCAGCGGCCGTTTGCATGGCCGCGTGTTGCCGGGCGGCGCCGACTTCCAGCGTGTGCCCAACGACACCACGGCCGACCTCGATGCGCGTTATTTGATCGCGCTGGACGGCGAGTTTGCCGGCGAGCACATTTTTGTCATGAACCGCGCCCTGCGCCGCGCTGCGCCCGAGGACGTGGCGCGTCTGCTCAAGGGCGAGCCGGTCGATCCGGCGCGGGTCTACTTTCGCTGCACGCCGACGTTTGAGGTCTCGACGCCACGGCTGAAATGGCTAACAGAAAACATCTTTGTTGGCACTGGCGCGCGGGCTCCAAATGGCGTTAAAATTGAATTTTACTTACTAAAATAATTAAAATTAGATCAAATATGCTATGTTTACAATATCATACTATTGATATTATTTGACGGCCTTAATGGTATTTTTTGTTACAGTTTTTAAGCGCAACTGATATTTTTGACAACGGAGCCCCCATGGCGATCTGGAAACAAGCCCCAACACTCGAACACCTGCACACCATCCACCTCAACACGGCGCCCGCCGCGCTGGGGCTGGAGTTTCTGGAGGTCGGTGACGACTTCATCAAAGGCCGCGTGCCGGTGGACCACCGCACGCGCCAGCCCTACGGCATCCTGCATGGCGGCGTCAGTGTGGTGCTGGCCGAAACCCTCGGCTCCTGCGCCGCCGCCGCCTGCGCTTTGCCCGGGCATCGCGTCGTCGGCCTGGACATCAACGCCAACCACATCAAGGGCGCCACCGAAGGCTGGGTCACCGGCACGGCGCGGCCGGTGCATGTGGGGCGCACCACGCAGGTCTGGCAGATCGACATGGTCAACGACGCGGGTGAGACCACCTGCGTCTCGCGCATCACGATGGCGGTGCTGGCGCCGAAATAAGGCCCCCACGTTCGCCCACTTCGTGTGGCTCTCTGCCCCCCGAGGGGGCGCATTTTTGCTTGGGGCGGCCCGGCGCAAAAACCAAGCCCCCAGGCTCCACCGTTTCACTGGCGGCTGCCTCCAAGGGGCGAGTTGTGCGCATAAAGTCCATGATGGATATAATAGGTACAACCCGGAGTATTTCATGCAAACTTTGACTTCCCGCGACGTGCAAACCCGATTTGGCGCTGTTTTGGACCTGGCCAAGCGCGAGCCCATCACCGTCACGCAATACGGGCGACCCTCGGTCATGATCGTGCCCATCGCCATTGGCGAGGAAGCGGTGCGCCAGCACAATGCCCTGCGTTTTGCCGATTTTCTGGATGCCATACCCGCGCCTGCGCCAGCAGCGCCTGAAATCACGATGGATGAGGTCAACGCCCTGGTTCACCAGTTGCGGCCGTGAGCCAGGCGCAGTCCTGCATTGTTTTCGACACCAGCACTTTGATTGGCTGCTGCATCACCCAACAGGGCCCGCCTGCAAAGGCCCTGGCCAGGGCGCTGCGCAGCCGCGTGCTGGTCATGTCGAACGAAACACATGCCGAATTGAGCGAGGTGGTTCGGCGCGACAAGTTTGAAGCCTGGCGCACGCTGGCCCATCGCCTGGCTTTTTTTAATGGCCTGGTGGCGTCGGCGCGGATGGTGTCCGTTTCGATCCGTGTCAACGACTGCCGCGATGCCAAAGACAACAAGTTTCTGGAACTGGCCTTGGCGGCCAAGGCGGGAACCATCGTGTCGAGCGACGCCGACTTGCTCGTGCTTAACCCCTTTCGAAGCATCGACATCCTGACGCCTGCGCAGTTTTTGCTGGCGGATAGCGCTTGAGGATTGGCCTATTTTCTTCGCGAGGTGAGGCATCGGCCTCGTCCCTGCCCAGGCTCCTAGGAGCCTGGGCGGCAGAAGGCTTCGAGGAGAAATTGGCGAAAATCGAGTAGCGTGGGGTGCTGCTGTTTAGCCAATAGCCGTCGCTATTGGCGACGACAGGAGCGCCGCACGATGCCGAGTTCTCGCCGATTTGGACCGAAGCGCTTCTGCCGCCCAGGCTTCTAGACGGCATCCTCTGACGCCGCCCGCGCCAGCCGCGTGCTTTTCCAATACACGTCGTCCCCTGCCGTGCCATCGGTGCGGTAGCGGTTCAGCACCCGTGCCAAGACAAACATCAAATCGCTCAACCGGTTCAGGTACTGACGCGGTGTGTCTTTCAATTCTTCCTGCGCGCCCAGGGCCACCACGGCGCGTTCAGCGCGGCGCGCGACGGTGCGGCACACGTGGGCCAGCGCGGCGGCGCGGGTGCCGGCGGGCAGGATGAATTCCTGCAGGCGTGGCAAGGCAGCGTTGTGCCCGGCCAGAGCGTCGTCCACGGCCAGCAGCGCGTCGGCCTTGAGCAGCTCAAAACCCGGAATGGACAATTCGCCACCCAGGTTGAAGAGCTGGTGCTGGATTTCTACGAGCAAGCCGCGCACCGGCTCGGGCATGGCCTCGCACAACAACACACCGATATGGGAATTGAGCTCATCGACATCGCCCATGGCCTGCACGCGCAGCGAATCTTTGCGCACGCGGGTGTTGTCGCCCAGGCCGGTGCTGCCGTCATCCCCGGTGCGGGTGGCAATTTGAGTGAGTCGGTTGGCCATGGATCGGGTGATTTGCGTGCAATAGAGGCTTCATTGTGCGCTGAAGCCCGCCTCTGCGCAGCCGTCGCCGCGCCGTTACGCCGGACCTGAAAATGTAAACGAGGAAAGCATATTGTCAGAGAAGAAACCGCAGGCAAAACTGCTGGCCCGCGTACAGTGCCTCTGTTGCAATGGCGCCCTGTTCAACTTCTTTGGAGTCACTCCATGAAAAACAAACGCGCCCGCCTTGCCAATTCTGTTGCCAATTACCTGGCCAATTTTGAAGCCCATAGTGTGATGTTGATTGCCGCCTGCGCCCTGGGCGGTGCGGCCAGCCTGCATGCGCAAACGACGCCCGCCGCGCCCGCCACGGCCGCGCCAGCCAGCGAGGATGCGGCGGCGGCATTCGAGCGGGCCGACACCAACAAGGACGGCAAACTGAGCAAGGCGGAAGCGCAGGCGATACCGGCCGTGGCGCAACGTTTTGACCAGATCGACACCGATGGCGATGGCACGATCTCGCGTGCAGAGTACGACAAAGCCACCAAGTCCTAAGCGCCTTTGCTCTTAAGCGCATAGGCGCTTAAATGGGGCCGCCCATGGGGGCGGCCCGCCTTTTTGGCGCGGCAAGGATTAAACTGGTGGCCCAGCCGGAGTCCACCCATGAATGCACCCACCCGCCCCTTGCACTTGATGCCCGAAGTCAACCAGCGGCCAATGCCGGTGGCTTTGTTGGAGGCGCTCAAGTCGCGCTTTGGCGAGCAGCTCTCCACCGCCCTGGTGGTGCGCGAGCAGCATGGCCGCGACGAATCGTCCTATAACGTGCCGCCACCCTCGGCGGTGGTGTTTGCCGAATCGACCGCCGATGTCGCCGCTGCCGTCGCCCTGGCGGCCCAATACGCCATGCCGGTGATTCCTTTTGCTGTCGGCTCCTCGCTTGAAGGCCACCTGCTGGCGGTGCAAGGCGGCATCAGCATCGACCTGAACCGGATGAACAAGGTGCTGGCGATCAACGCCGAAGACTTGACGGTCACCGTGCAACCCGGTGTGACGCGAAAACAGCTCAATGAAGAAGTCAAAAGCACCGGCCTTTTCTTCCCGATTGACCCTGGCGCTGACGCTTCCATTGGCGGCATGAGCGCCACCCGCGCCAGCGGCACCAACGCCGTGCGTTATGGCACCATGCGCGAGAACGTGCTGGCACTGGAAGTGGTGACTGCCGACGGCAGCATCATCCGCACTGGCACCCGCGCCAAAAAATCCAGCGCCGGGTACGACCTCACGCGCCTCTTGGTCGGCAGTGAAGGCACCTTGGGCGTCATCACCGAAATCACCCTTAAGCTGTACCCGTTGCCGGAGGCGATATCAGCGGCGATCTGTTCCTTTCCCAGCAGTGAGGCGGCGGTGCGCACCACCATCCAGATCATCCAGATGGGCATCCCGATCGCGCGCGTGGAACTGCTGGACGTGAACACCGTGCGCATGGTCAACGCCTATGCCAAATTGGGTCTGCGCGAAGAACCGATGTTGCTGATGGAGTTCCACGGCAGCCCCAACAGTGTCAAGGAGCAGGCCGAGCTGGTGCAGGAGATTGCCAGCGACCTGGGTGGCCAGGCCTTTGAATGGGCCACCACGCCCGAGGAGCGCACGCGCCTGTGGACGGCGCGGCACAACGTCTATTTTGCGGCGATCCAGTCGCGCCCCGGTTGCCGCATCATCTCCACCGACACCTGTGTGCCGATCTCGCGCCTGGCCGATTGCCTGCTCGATTCCGTCGCTGAAGCCGACGCTTCAGGCTTCCCGTATTTCCTCGTCGGCCACGTCGGCGACGGCAATTTCCATTTCGGTTACCTGCTCGACCCGGACAAGCCCGAAGAACGCGTGGTGGCCGAAAAGCTGAATGTGGATCTGGTCAACCGCGCCTTGCGCCTGGGCGGCACCTGCACCGGCGAACATGGCGTGGGCCTGCACAAGATGGATTTCCTCGTCACCGAAACCGGCGCCGGCGCGGTGGCCATGATGCGCACCATCAAACATGCGCTGGACCCGAAGAACATCATGAATCCGGGCAAGATATTCACCTGGTGACAGGTCGGCGGAAGCGCCGATACCCTCGTTGACCGCGCTTACCGCGCTTACCGCGTTACCCTCGTTGCCCCGTCAACCTTCTTCCGCAATGGCGTTGGCCATGTACTCCATCTTCTGCTGCAGCACCCGGTCGTCATCCACAAAACGCGCGGCAATGGCGGCAAACTCGTCCTGGATCTCGATGAAGGCGTCGACCATGTCCGGGTCGAAATGCGCGGCGCGCCCCTGGAAGATCTCCTGCACGGCGCGGTCGTGCGGCAGGCCATCTTTGTAAACGCGCACGCTGATCAGCGCGTCGTAAACGTCGGCCAGCGCCATCAGCCGCGCCGACAGCGGAATCGCCTCGCCCGCCAATCCCTGCGGGTAACCCGAGCCGTCCCATTTCTCCTGGTGCGAGTGGGCGATCTCCTTGGCCATGCGCAGGAATTCGACCGGGCCGCCCAGGGCTTTCTCGGCCTGAACGATGGCGTCATAACCAATCGTGGTGTGGGTTTTCATGATCTCAAATTCGTCCGGCGTGAGCCGGCCCGGCTTGAGCAAAATGCGGTCCGGAATGCCGACCTTGCCGATGTCATGCATCGGCGCTGACTTGTACAACATGGCAATCGACGCGGCGTTGAGCTCGGCGGCAAAACGCGGGTGGTGCTGCAAGTGTTCGGCCAGGGCCTTGACGTAATTTTGCGTGCGCCGGATGTGGTTGCCGGTATCCAGGTCGCGCGTTTCAGCCAGCATCGACATCGCCAGAATCGTCGTGTCTTGCGCCGCGACGAGTTCGCTGGTGCGTTTGGCGACTTCGATTTCCAGCCGGTCCGCCCGGTCTTCAAGGAGGTCGCGGCTGGCCTTGAGTTGCAGCTGGGTATTGATGCGCGCCAGCAGGATCGGTGGACTCACCGGTTTGGTGATGTAGTCGGCAGCGCCCAGGCCAAGGCCCAGCGCCTCGTCCACCACCTCGGTCTTTCCGGTCAGGAAAATCACCGGAATCTGCGTCGTTGCCGGGTTCGCCTTGAGTTCGCGGCAGGCTTCAAAGCCGTCCATGCCGGCCATCATGATGTCCAGCAAGATCAGGTCAGGCGCCGGCTCGCCCAGCGCGATTTGCAGGCCGGTGCTGGCGTTGTTGGCCACCTTCACCCGGTAGTGGTCCTTCAAGAGGCCGCTGATCAGTGCCAGGCTGTCGGGGGAATCGTCGATCACCAGCACCGTGGCTTTGAGGGCGGCTTGTGGGCTCATGTTTTTCAGTTTACTGGCAATCCAGTGCCGGCGGCGTCGGTGTTGCCGCAGGAACTCAGGAACTTGACTTAAGAACTTAGCGGCTGGCGCCGGCGCTGAGCCGGTCAATCAGGCCATTGAGTTCCTCCAGCGAACCAAACTGAATGCTCAGCTCACCCATTTCTTCCATCCGTCCGGCGCGTTTGACGCGTTTCTTCACGCGCACTTCCACCTGCGCGGCGAGCAGGTCCGACAACTCCTCTTCCACGCGTTTGATGTCGCGCGATTTTTCCTTGCCCGGTTTGGGCGAGGTCAGGGTGAACTCGGCGCTGAGTTTCTTCACCAGGCGCTCGGTTTCGCGCACCGAGAGTTTCTTCGCCGCGATCTGGTTCGCCGCCGTGATCTGGTTGATGCGCTCAAGCCCCAGCAAAGCGCGCGCGTGGCCCATGTCGATGTCACCGGCCATCAACATGGTTTGCACCGGTTCGGCCAGATTCAGGAGGCGCAACAAATTCGAGGCGGCGCTGCGCGAGCGCCCCACCGCCTGCGCTGCCTGCTCGTGGGTGAGGCCGAACTCCTTGACCAGGCGTTGCAGGCCCTGCGCTTCTTCCAGCGGGTTCAAGTCTTCGCGCTGGATGTTTTCAATGAGACCCATGGCGGCCGCGGATTCATCGGGCACGTCGCGCACCAGCACCGGCACACTGTCCAGCCCGGCGAGCCGGGCGGCACGGAAGCGGCGTTCGCCGGCGATGATTTCGTATTTGCCAGCCGCCGCACCCGAGGTCAACTTGCGCACCAGGATCGGTTGCATGATGCCTTGCGCCTTGATGCTCTCGGCCAACTCGTACAGGGCGCCCTCGTCCATGCGGGTGCGCGGCTGGTACTGGCCGGGCACCATGTCGCCCAGCCGCAGCGAGGCCGGAAAGCCGGGACCGGAGGGGCCCATGGCGGCGGCGGATTCGTCCACCGTGGGGCCGAGCAGAGCTTCGAGGCCGCGGCCCAGGCCTTTGAATTTTTTCGTTGCCATCGTCGCTGGGTCCTCGTTAATGTTCTGTATTTTTCGATCTTTGCTGCAATTTCAGCAAGAGCGCATGGCCTTCAGGCCAGGCACCCAAGTTGCCGTCGCCGCTTTGGCAACCGTGTTGGCCGGCGTCGACAAAATCGCTGCCCCAGGTGTGCGCAAAGCCCTGGGCGCGCTCAAAGCTGCAATCTGGATCTTTCGGGCAGGCCAGCAGCTGGCTTGGGAACTGCAAATGCTTGGGCGGTAAGTGTTGAAGCGGCAAGTCCCGGAGTGCCAAAGGCGACCAGCTGGGCAAGCGCTCGCGCAGCCCGTTTCGCTCTACATCTTGCGGCGCCACCAACAAAGCGCCATACACACGCTGCGTGTTGCGTGAAACACCGGCCCACGCAGCCACCAGGTTGCAGCCCAGCCCCTGCGCCACCAGATAGATCGGCTGTGCTGCGGGCGAAGACAACACCACGTCTTCCAGGCGCGCCACCCAGTCACCCCGCAGCGGGCGCTCAAAGTCGTGTTGCGGCACAGGCTCATAACCGTACCGGGCCTCCCACTGGTCCAGCCAGCGCTGCGGTCTGGCGCTTGTTAAACCCTTGATAATTAGAATCTTATTGTACATTTAGATTAAATTACGATCAAATACTATTTCAATATAGTAGCTATATATGCAATGTATTCGACGGCCTCTATCGTTTATTATTTATGCATATTTTTTCATACTACATTTTTTCAATCCGCAACACCATTTCCTCGGCGAATGCAACAAACGCCTGCGCGCCTTTGGAGGATGGGTCAAACACCACGCCGGGCAAACCGTAACTCGGCGCTTCGGCCAGGCGCACATTGCGCGGGATGACGGTGTCAAACACCTTGTCGCCAAAATGCGACTTGAGCTGTTCGCTCACCTGCTGCTGCAAGGTGATGCGCGGGTCG
>JANNYX010000679.1:0-5065 GCA_031410295.1 Rhodoferax sp. | reverse complement strand
CGGCGAAGGCCGCTGCGGGGGACAGCCGCGGAGCAGAGTACCCCGCCGGCCTGATCCCACCCCAAAACTATGCCAACCTGGCCCCTATAACGCGGCCGATCAAATCGCTTCGTTCAGCAGGTTTTCCAGCAACTCCTGCCGCCCCGAGACAGGCCGTGTGTCCACATTGCGTTCCAGCGCCCGCGCCGCCAGGCTGTCGAGTGATGAGGATTTGCCCATGATCTGCTGACCCAAGTCACCTTGCCAGCCGGCGTAACGCTCGGCGACAAGTTTGGCCACGCGGCCATCGTTGACCATCTTCTCGGCGATCAAGAGCGCGCGGGCGCAGACATCCATCGCGCCGATGTGGCCGATGAACATGTCGTCGGGCTCGAAGGACTGGCGCCGCACCTTGGCGTCGAAGTTCACGCCGCCGTCGGTGAAGCCGCCGCCTTGCAGGATCAGGTACATCGCCAGCGCGGTTTCGGGGATGCTGTTGGGGAACTGGTCGGTGTCCCACTGGCACTGCATGTCGCCGCGGTTCATGTCGATGGAGCCGAAGATGCCCAAGTCGAGCGCGGTGGCGATTTCGTGCTCGAAACTATGGCCCGCCAGCGTGGCGTGGTTGCCTTCGATGTTGACCTTGATTTCTTTCTCCAGACCGTAGCGGCACAGGAAGCCGTAGACCGTGGCGACGTCGTAGTCGTACTGGTGTTTGGTCGGTTCGCGCGGTTTGGGTTCGATCAGGATCGTGCCCTTGAAACCGATCTTGTGTTTATGTTCGACCACCATGTTCATGAAGCGACCGAGCTGGTCGAGCTCTTGACCGACGCGCGTGTTGAGCAGGGTTTCGTACCCCTCGCGCCCGCCCCACAACACGTAATTGGCGCCACCGAGTTTCAAGGTGGCGTCCATAGCCTCTTTGACTTGCAAGGCGGCCAGGGCGAAAATTTCCGGGTCGGGGTTGGTGGCAGCGCCCGACATGAAGCGCCGGTGGCTGAACAGGTTGGCCGTGCCCCAGAGCAACTTCACACCGCTGTCTTGCTGCTTTTTCGCCAGCACCTCGACCATCTGGCGCAAATTGCTCACGCTCTCGCGCGGCGTCGCCCCTTCGGGCGCGACGTCGCGGTCATGAAAGCAGTAAAACGGCGCGCCCAACTTGCTGAAAAACTCGAACGCGGCGTCGGCCTTGGCGCGGGCGGCGGCCATCGGGTCGGCCGCCGCCGAAGCAGCGTGCCAGGGGCGCTCAAACGTGCCGTCATAACCAAACGGATCGAAGCCGTTCCAGCTGAAACTGTGCCAATAACAGACGGCAAAGCGCAAATGATCCTGCATACTTTTGCCCAGAACCACCCTATTTTTGTCATACCATTTAAAGGCCAATGAATTTTTAGAATCAAGGCCGTCAAAAAATATAGGTTTTATGCTATTAAAATAAGATTTATTTTGCATATAATTACAACAATAATATTTATAAAATACATTAAATAAGTAAATTTGGCAGTTTAAAACTGCTTTTCAGTCAGTCAGTCAATCAAGCCTTGGCATCTTGCAAAAGTCCAAGAAATCGCTGGTAACGCGACAACAACATTGCTTGCTCTGCGGCATCGGGAGCAAACACCCGTTCGACATCGGGGGCTGGGCAGACCTGTGTCAGGTAGGCGCTTGAGACCGCCGCAGCCCCCGCGCTGGCTGAAGTCAAACTGGCGGAACTGTCCAGAGTGGCCAGCCAGGCCAGCCGTGCCGCCCCCAGGGCGCCGCCTGCCGCCGCGCCGCTGTGGGTGGCGATTTCAAGATCCAGACACGACGCGAGTTGCTGTGCCCACATTGCGCTTTTGGCGCCGCCGCCGACCAGTGACAGGCGTTTTGGCGCGCAGCCTGCTGCCCTGAGCGCGGCCAGGCCGTCGTTCAATCCGAAGGTCACGCCTTCGATCACGGCGTAGGCCAGGCTGTCGGCATGGCTGTCGTGGTCCAGGCCGTGCAGGCTGCCGCGCAGGCTGGCGCTGTTGTGGGGCGTGCGTTCGCCGCTCAGGTAAGGCAGGAAAATCGGCGCGGCCGCGCGTTCGCCCATCGTCAACGTGCTGGCCTTGATTTCCATTTCAGACTCTGACGAGGCGCCGGCCAGACGTGTCGCCCAGTGCAGGCAACTCGCCGCCGACAGCATCACGCTCATCTGGTGCCAGCGCGCCGGCAGCGCATGGCAAAACGCGTGCGTGGCCGAGGCGGCATTGGGCTGAAACTTCGGCGTGACGACAAAGATCACGCCACTGGTGCCGAGCGACAAAAAGCCTTGCCCGGCCTCGACCACACCCATGCCGACGGCGCTGGCCGCGTTGTCGCCGCCGCCGCCGGCGACGATCACGCCCTTGGGCAGCCCCAGCAAGGTCGCCACGTCATCGCGCACCACGCCACTGGCCGCGCTGCCTTCCACCAGGCGCGGCATATGTTCCGGCGTCAAGCCGGTGAGTTCGAGCAGAGGCTCTGACCAGGCGCGTTGGTCCACATCCAGCCAGGCGGTGCCGCTGGCGTCTGACATGTCAGTGACGAACTCGCCGGTCAACAGGAAACGGATGTAATCCTTGGGCAACAGCACCGTGGCGACTTTGGCGAAAACGTCTGGTTCGTGGGTCGCCACCCAGCGCAGTTTGGGCGCGGTGAAGCCGGGCATCACCAGGCTGCCCGCAAGCTGCGGCAGCTCAGGGCACTGCCGCATCATGTCCAGGCATTCCTGGCTGGCGCGGGTGTCGTTCCACAGGATCGCCGGGCGCAACACCTGCTGACTGGCATCAAGCAGCACGGCGCCGTGCATCTGGCCGGACAAGCCAACGGAGCGCACGGCCGAATATTCCAGAGTGTGCGCACTTCGCAGTTTTGCCAGCGCGACCTGGGTCGCCTGCCACCAATCGGCCGGGTTCTGTTCACTGTGGCCGCTGTGGGGCCGCGAGATTGAAAGCGCCGCCCCCGCCGTGCCCACCAAGCGGTGGTCATCCGCCAGCAGCAGCGCTTTGACTTCCGAAGTGCCGATGTCAATGCCAAGAAACATGTCAGGCCAAAACAGCTTGTGAGGTGAGTGGGCGCTTGCGCTTGCGGGTGCCCTTGTGTGAATCGTCGCGCGGGCCTTTTGCGGTGGCGACGAGTGCAGCGGTGTCTGGGTAGGTACGTAAATCAGTGCGGGGATCCGCACTTGAAATGGCGCTTCTGAAGTTGCGAGACGGGGCGCGAGAAGCGGTGCGAGAGGGGGTGCGAGAGGGGGTGCGAGAAGGGGCGCGAGAGGGCGCGCCGCGGGTCGGCATGGGCCGCAAATAACGGTGCAGCACCAGCGCGGCGGCCCCCACCGCCGCGGCAAACAAGCCGTACCGGGCCGGTCGCACGACCGGTGGCGGCATGCCGGCGCTGGCGGCATAGGCGTTCAGTGTTTGCGTGGCAATGTCGACCAGGGCCGGGTGCTCAAGGCAGGATTTGCCACCGACCACCAGCACCGCCGGGTTGAAGGAAGTCCACAGGTTATGCAGCAACACGCCCAGGGATTGCCCGGCCTGCCCTAGGCCACCTGAATCATTCAACTCCCGCGCTAGCGCACGGGCGCCGATGAAGGTTTCAGCGCAACCGCGTCGCCCACAGGAGCACAGGGGCCCGTCAAACTGCAAGATGGTGTGGCCGATTTCACCAGCCAGTCCATCAGCGCCGGTGTAGAGGCGGTCGTCCAGCACGATGCCGGCGCCGACGCCCACGTCGCAGGTGACAAAAATCAGCGCGTCAGACGGTTCGTTGTGGGCGAATTCATATTCGCTCAGCACGGCCGCATCGGCTTCGTTCTGAATGTGCAGGGGCATGTTGGGCAGGCCGGCGTGGGCAAGTGCCTGGGTCATCAGTGGCGCGAAGGGCAGATTGCGCCAACCCAGGTTGGGGGCAAAACGCAGGATGCCGCTGGCCTCCTCGAACGCGCCGGGCAGGCCCAAACCCACGCCCGAGCACTGGAAACCGTGCCGGCCAAGCTCGCTGTGGGCCTGCGCCACGAGGGTGGCCACTTGTGCACACACTGCGGCGGGCGCCACTGCGGCCAGCGGCTCCTCTTTTGACCAGAGCACCTTGCCGAGCAGGCTGACAGCGGCCACGCGCAGGCAATCGACCGCCACTTCAACGCCGATCAGCGCGCGGCTGCGCGGGCAGATCCGCAGCGGCGTGGACGGGCGGCCCTGGCCGGCCGCCATGGCGCACGACGCAGCGACCAGCGCGCCGGTGGCCTCGGTCAGCCAGCCGTCGTCCAGCAGCTCGCGCACCGCTGTGCTTACCGTGGATTTGGTCAACCCGCTTTGAAGCGCCACCTGCGCGCGCGAGAGCCCGGGCTGCGCCCGCACCAGGCGCAACAAGACACTGCGGTTGATGCGTTTGACAAGTTGCTGGTCGCCGGTGGTTTTCATCGCACCGGGCGTCAACGTTCGGCCTGCGCCTTGCCTTCGGGCCGCCTGCCACCGATGATCATGCCCAGCACTTCGTCTTCGGTGACATCGGCGGTGCGGTAGGTGCCGACCAGACGGCCGTTTTTCATCACCGCGAGACGGTCAGAGAGGGCAAACACGTCGTGCATGTCGTGGCTGATGAGGAAGATGCCCACCCCGTCGGCCTTCAACTGGCGCACCAGGTTGCCGACCATGGCGGTTTCTTCGGGGCCGAGCGCGGCGGTGGGCTCGTCCATGATCAGGATACGGGCGTTGAAATAGATCGCCCGTGAAATCGCCACCACCTGGCGCTGCCCGCCCGAGAGGCGGCGCACCGGAATGCGCACGTTGGTGAAGTTTTTGTTCAGACGCTCGAACACCTTGCGCGCGTCGGCGTCCATGCGGTGGTCGTCCAGCGTGCGCCAACGGGTGAGCAGCTCGCGGCCCAGGAACAGATTGGCCACGGAGTCGAGGTTGTCGGCCAAGGCGAGCGTCTGGTAGATTGACTCGATGCCCAGGTTCTGCGCATCGGCCGGTGTGCGCACGTGCACCTTCTCGCCGGAAATGATGACGTCGCCGCTGTCAATCGGGTAGGCGCCGGCCAACATCTTCATCAGCGTGGACTTGCCGGCGCCGTTGTGCCCCAG
>JANNYX010000678.1:0-5347 GCA_031410295.1 Rhodoferax sp. | reverse complement strand
GGGGGCCACGAACCATGGTTTCATTGACAAAACCCAGTGGTGCAAGGCGATGCGCGATGATGTCCTGGCAGCCGCCGTCGTCGGGCGTCACCGAGCGGCAGGAAATGAGTTGCTCAGCCAAACGCAGGGTTGAGCTCATGGGCAATTTCCCGACGGGCCGCCCCGAGGGTTCTCGAAGAGCGGCGAAGCCAAATTAGCCCCCCGCACTGGCGAAGCGAAGGGCGTGCCTGCGCTAGGGGGCGGCGAACCACACAGAGTGGGGAGCGTGGGGGCCATATCTTCAATGTTTCACGTCCAGCGTGATTTCCGTGAACGAGGGCTCATCGTCCACATCCTCTTCGGGCGCTGCCGCCACCTTGCTGCTGAAGTCGTTTTGCATGCGCCACATCAGGTTGGTGGGCGAATCGGAATTGGCCAGGCCTTCTTTGCGTTCGACCACCCCTTCAACGATCAAACGGGCAATATCGGCTTCAAAACTTTGCGAACCTTCGGACATGGATTTTTCCATGGCCTCCTTGACGCCGGAGAAGTCGCCCTTTTCAATCAGCTCCGAAATCAATTTGGAGTTGAGCAAAATCTCGACCGCCGGGATGCGGCTGCCTGTGACCGAGCGCAGCAGGCGCTGCGAGACGATGGCCTTGAGCGCAGCGGACAGGTCACCGAGCATGGTCTGGCGCACTTCCACCGGGTAAAAACTCAAGATGCGGTTCAAGGCCTGGTAGCTGTTGTTGGCGTGCATGGTGGCCAGGCACAGGTGCCCGGACTGCGCGTAGGCAATGGCGGCCGACATGGTTTCGCGGTCGCGGATCTCGCCGATCAAGATCACGTCTGGCGCCTGGCGCAGGGCGTTTTTCAGGGCAACGCCCAAAGACTGTGTATCCACACCGATCTCGCGCTGGTTCACCACCGATTTTTTGTTCTTGAACAAAAACTCCACCGGGTCTTCAATCGTCAGGATATGACCCGACTGCGACTCATTGCGCAGGTCAATCATCGAGGCCAAGGTGGTGCTCTTGCCTGCGCCCGTGGCGCCGACCATCAAAATCAGGCCGCGTTTCTCCACGATCAGGTCAGCCAGCAGCATCGGCACACCCAGGGTGTCCAGCGCCGGGATCTGGTTCGGGATAAAACGAATCACCGCGGCAATCGACCCGCGCTGGCGCATGCCGCTGAACCGGAAGCGCCCGATGCCGGCCATGGAGAAACCCATGTTCAACTCGCCGGTTTCTTCCAGCTCCGCCATTTTGTCCGCCGGCAGCACCTCGGCCAGCAGGTTGCGTGGCGCATCGGGCGGCAGCAACTGCGTGTTGATCGGCAGGCATTGGCCGTTGATCTTGATCAGCGCCGGGGAATGGGCCGACAGGTACACGTCTGAGGCCTTCTTGTCGCTCATCAAACGCAGGATGCGCTCCATCGTGCCGGGCGGTTGGGGCACGGCAGTTGCGCCTTGGGCAGAAGCCGGTGCAAGTTGGGCTGACATGGGGATGCTCCTGTGGACCGGTGTTTTATGCCAAACTTTGTTCAGTCACGCAGAAGGTCGTTCAAACTGGTTTTGGCGCGGGTCTGCGCGTCCACGCGTTTGACGATGATCGCCGCGTACAGGCTGTATTTGCCGCCGTCTTTGGGCAAGGAGCCGCTGATGACGACTGAGCCCGAAGGCACGCGCCCGTATCTCACCACACCGGTAGCGCGGTCGTAAATCGGTGTGCTCTGGCCAATGTAAACGCCCATCGAGAGCACCGAATTTTCTTCCACCACCACGCCTTCAACCACTTCCGAGCGGGCGCCGATGAAGCAGTTGTCTTCAATGATGGTTGGCCCCGCCTGTACCGGTTCGAGCACGCCGCCAATGCCGACGCCGCCGCTCAAATGCACGTGTTTGCCAATCTGCGCACAGCTGCCCACGGTGGCCCAGGTGTCCACCATGGTGCCTTCATCGACATAGGCGCCGATGTTCACGTAGGAGGGCATCAGGATCGCGCCCTTGGCGATGTAGCTGCCACGGCGCGCCACGGCCGGCGGCACAACGCGCACGCCGGCGGCTTTCATGGCCAGGGCGTCGAGGTGGGCGAATTTGGTCTGCACCTTATCGTAAAAACCCAGGTCACCCGCGCGCATGACTTCATTGTCTTTGAGGCGAAACGACAGCAGCACGGCTTTTTTGATCCACTGGTGCACCGTCCATTTGCCCACGCTCTCACGCGTGGCTACACGCAGGCGGCCGGCGTTGAGCTCGCTGATCACGTGTTCGACGGCGTCGCTCACTTCTTTCGGGGCCGATGCCACGGAGATGTTGGCGCGGTTGTCCCACGCGCTTTCAATCGTGGTTTGGATGTTGGCTTGGAGTTGTTGGGTCATTTGGGTTTTCAGTTTCGGGATTGGCAAAATTGGACGATTCTTTGCGCCGCTTCCAGGCATTCGGCCGTCTCGGCGACAAGCGCCATGCGAATGCGGCCAGCGCCTGGATTGGGGCCTTTGACCTGTGGATCAAGAGAACTTCCCGGGCGCGCCAGAAACGAGCCAGGCAGAACTGTCACATTGTAATTTGCGTAGAGGTCGCGGGCGAAGCGGATGTCTCTTGACAGCCCTTCTTCGTCAACGCCGGGCACTGCGGCCCACAAATAAAACGCCGCATCGGGCAAGGCGACATCGAGCACCTGCGCCAACACGGGCGTGACCTCGGCGAACTTCTGCCGGTACAGCTGCCGATTGGCCACCACGTGCTTCTCGTCATCCCAGGCCGCGATGCTGGCCTGTTGCACCACCGGGCTCATGGCGCTGCCGTGGTAGGTGCGGTAGAGCAAAAACTGCTGGATGATGTCGGCATCACCCGCCACAAACCCGCTGCGCAGGCCCGGCACATTGCTGCGTTTGGAGAGGCTGGTTAGGGCAATCAGGTTTTTGAAGTCCTTTAGGCCGAGTTTGGCGGCGGCTTCCAGGCCGCTCAAGGGCGCGTCAGCGCGGAAATAAATTTCGCTGTAACACTCGTCCGAGGCGATGACAAAACCGTGTCTGGCGCTCAGTGTGAAGAGTTTTTGCCAGTCGGGCAACGGCATCACGGCGCCGGTCGGGTTGCCGGGTGAACAGACAAAAACAAGCTGGGTGTTGGCCCACACCGAATCGGGCACCGCGGCCCAATCGGGCGCGAAGTTTTTTGCCGGCACGGCGGGCACGAACCAGGGCCGCGCCCCCGAAAGAATCGCCGCGCCTTCGTAGATTTGGTAAAACGGATTCGGGCAGATCACCCAGGGTTTCATGGCTTCGTTTTGGTAACCCGGCCTGGGGTCAATGACGGTCTGCGCCAAGGCAAACAAGGCCTCGCGCGTGCCATTCACCGGCAGGGTTTGCGTGGCCGCGTCAAGCGTCAGGCCATAACGGCGCTGCAGCCAGCCGGTGAACGCCTGGCGCAGCTTCAAATCACCGGCGGTGGCCGGGTAAGACGCCAACCCGCTGGGCGCGGCGCGACCGGCGGCGTCCAGCGCATCAAGGATGAACGACGGTGTCGCGTGTTTGGGCTCCCCAATACCCAAACTGATCGGCCGGTAAGCCGGGTTGGGTTCAATGCCGTGAAAGAGTTGACGCAGCCGCTCGAAGGGGTAGGGCTTAAGGTGGGACAGCAGGGGGTTCATTGCCCCGAATTATCCCGCTTGTGGCCAGCCTACTTTTTCTTCGATGCGCTTGAAGCGGCAGGTTTGCTGTCTTTCGCGTTTTCTTGCGGTTTGTAGTCGCCAATCACAGTCTTCAACGGGCAAATCTTGAAGGCCGGGCATTTTTCACAGCCACTGACAATGGCAATCGGGCAAAGGGTCATGATGGGCTCCAACGTTGTGATCGAGGCGCCCAGTATGCGCCTGCCTGTGGCGTGCCGCGCTAGATCACCTTCTTGATCTCCGTTTGCCAAACCTGCGCCAGTTTCTTCCACCCGGCCTGGTTCGGGTGAATCTCATTCAACCAGTCGTTGCTGTTGCCAGGAGCAAGCGGCAGTGCGGGCGTCAAGGTTCCGTCGGTGGGAACCGAAACCACATTTGGCCGCCCTACCTTCCACCGCGCGATGGTGGTTTGCACGTCATTGAAGAAGCTGTCGGTGAGGTCTGGCCACAGAGTGGACGGAATACTGTTCTTGGTGTAGGCGTTAAACAACCAGGCACGCCCGCCCGGAAAGGCCGGCGCGTTGCGGGCAGTGGGGGTGTCGTAGTTGTTGAGGAAAATCGGCGTATTGGCATGGCGGCTGTTTTGCACTTGATCGTGGAGCAGCGCAAAATTCGGGTCGAGGTATTGCGTCACCAGCGCAGCTACGGCATCGCGGCGAATGCAGTCGTGGCCAGAGGCGGGGGTGGGCGCGCCGGCCAGGTCTTTCAGAATGCCCTGGCCCGGGTCGGGCTCCCGCGCGGCGTCGATGAAATCATTGCCGCCGGCGCTCAAAAGGACGGCGTCGAACTTCCAGCTGAACTGGGTGCGCAGCCACATCTTGAAGTCGCCCGCGACACAATCGCCAATGCGGCGCATGGTGTCGCCAAACATCGCCAGGTTGATGATCAAGACATCGTCGCCCGCTGCGTCCATGGTTCGGGCGAGTTGCTGCAACAGCGAGCCTTCAAACATGCTGCTGCGGTCCATCCAGGAGTCGCCTTCTGCGAGAAAACGGTATTTGAAGTTATTTGGCACCAGGCCGTTTTGCAGATGGCCGTCGAACTCATTGCTGTAGATGACGAGGCTGGACATGGTGGCTTCCCTTTTAAAGTTGGTTGTCAGATTCTGGGTCAACGCGGGAAATCTGTCGTCCTTCAAATGAGGTAAATTTCAGGTGGGTTTCAAAATATATAAGAAAAAAGCGGCTTAGGCCGTCAGAGAATATAGATTGTGTGCTATATATAGCATAGCATTCCACCGTCGCCCTGGTTGTCATCCCGTAGGCATCCCGAAAGGTGCAAAGGTCAATTCGCTGCGTTAACCCACCTCCGCAAACAATTGCTCAGCACTGATCTGCAACGCCACACTGGCCAGCGCCACCGTTTCGCCGCTGGCAAACGGGTGCAGCACCCACAGGCCATCGGCCCCTTTGCGGTAACAGTCGGTGGTGCGGGCGTCCAGGTCGACCAACACATACTCCTGCAAGCTAGGCAGGGCTCGGTAGAAGCCGAACTTCAAACCCCGGTCGTACGCTGCGGTGCTGGGGGAGAGGACTTCGACAATCAATTTGGGCTCGGACTTGATTAGCGCATTGGTCTGGTCCAGCGGGCTGCATGTCACCATGACATCGGGGTAAAAGTATTGGTTGGCGCTGGCCACATTGAGCTTCATATCGCTCATGTAGGTGCGACACGCGCTGCCGCTGAGGTGTTGACGC
>JANNYX010000677.1:0-4914 GCA_031410295.1 Rhodoferax sp. | reverse complement strand
GGCGACTTCAAACCCGAGTCGCTCCAGCAGCTTGGTCGTCAGCAGCCGGTTGACACTTTGGTCATCGACCACCAACGCGCGTTTTCCGGGGAACTGCGACGGCTGGCCCCGACGCATGACGTGCTCATTCAAGTCCGCACGCGCTGTTTCGTGGCCAAACTGGGTGTTTGGCGTGTCGTCACGCGCCAGCGCCAGGGGTATGTGCACAGTAAAGCGACTGCCTTGACCCGGTGTGCTGTCCAGGTCAATGCGGCCGCCCATCATTTGGGCCAGTTTCACGCAAATTGAAAGACCGAGTCCAGTGCCGCCATATCGACGCGAAGTGGAACTGTCGGCTTGCACAAAAGCGTCAAAAATTGAGTTTTGTTTGTCGTCAGCGATGCCGATTCCGGTATCTTTGACCGACAACAACAGCCCCAACTGGCCGGCAAACTCGTCCGACGGCCGCATTGACACGTCGATACGGCCCGTCTGTGTGAATTTAACCGCGTTGCTCACCAGGTTGGTGACGATTTGGCGCAGCCGGCCCGGATCTCCAATTCCTTCAGCCGGTAAATCATCGCTGGCGCTCAGGTGCAACTCAAGCCCTTTGGCCTCCGCCGACACGCGCAACGGCGTCACAACTTCCCATAACCACCGTTTGAGCGGGAAGCGCACCTGCTCGAGAATTACCATGTTCGCCATATGGCGTGAATAATCCAGCACGTCATTGACCAATGCCAGCAGCGCGCGTCCAGAACTTCCCACCAACTCCACATACTGGCGCTGTTCGGGGGCAAGCTCGGTCTGAGCAAGCAGATTGTTCATGCCAATCACGCCGTTCAGCGGCGTGCGTATTTCATGGCTGATGTGCGCCAGGAAGTCATCCTTCGCGGAATTGGCAGCCACCGCCTGCGCGCGGGCAAACTCAATTTCCTGGTGGATTTCGCGCCTGCGTGTAACGTCGCGCGCCACACCGACCAGCCTTAACGCGCGCCCCAACAAGTCCCGCTTTGTAACCTCTCCTGTCGCTTCGAGCCAGCGAAAACCGTCAGCCGTGCGAACCCGGCATTCAACATCCAGCCGCTGTTCCTGCTGTTTGAGAACCTTGACTACCGTCAGACGCAGTTGCTCGCGATCGTCGGGGTCAACTCTGTCCGCCAGCTCTGCCGGCGACCAGGTCTGGCCATAGCCGTGCAAGTTGCCTGCCTCACCCACCAAATCGGCGAAACGCGCCGAGGTGTAAATCACGTGTGACTCAAGGTCCCACTCCCACATGGCCAGCCCGGCCGCATCAAGCGCGAGCTGCAGACGGTCTTCGGTCTTGCCCAACTCTTCTTCGGCCATCAACCGGCTGTGCGACTCGGTACTGACGTGATCACGCAGCCGCGTGTTTTCGCGCTGAAGCTGCTCCAACTGGACCTGCAGGGTTTTTTCTGCATCGCTGGTCAAGGCGCAGGCTCCATCGGCTTGTGGCTCACCAAGGACCAAACCTGAATTTTTCGATACAGGGTAGAGGCGTTCACCTGCAAGGCGCGCGCAGCTTGCGCCACGTTGCCGCCAAAAGCGCGCAGTGCGTAGTCAACGGCTTCGCGTTCCACGTCCTGTAGTGGACGAATCAGTTTCGGGTCGAAGCTGGTACTGACGGCTGCAGGCGCATCCGCGGCAGTTTGTATGGGCGGACTCAAAGGCAGTTCGCTGCGCGCGATTGGAGCCTCCTTGATATGGATGGTCGAGCTTTGTTCATTGGGATTGCCAAGCGCCTTGGCTTCAAAAGGCAGTGCGAACCACTGGGCCCCTTCGGTGCTGTCATTGGTGTTCGTAGGAGTCAATGTTGTTGGCACTTGTGCGGCGGGCGTCGACGCCACCGTGGCGAGGGGTTTTTTTGTGACAACGCTGTCCGGCAACATTGCCAATTCGACGATTTTCCCGTCGTGCAGCGCGACCACGGCGCGAACCACGTTGATCAGTTCGCGCACGTTGCCAGGCCAACTGTGGGAGGACAGTGCCGACATAGCTTCCGGACTGAAGGCATTGAATTGTTTGCCATCTTCCCTGGCGTAACGCGCAAGCAGATCGCCCGCAATCAGCGCCACATCGCCACCGCGTACGCGCAAAGGCGGCAACTCGATGGGCACGACATACAGCCGATAAAACAGGTCTTCACGGAATTTTCCCTGGCGCACTTGCTCGGGCAGACTGCGGTGGGTTGCGCAAACCATGCGCACATCGACAATCCGGGTCTTGTCCTCGCCCAGTCGTTTGACTTCACCGGTTTGCAGAACCCGCAGCAGCTTGGCCTGAACGCCCAGGTCCAGCTCTGCGATTTCGTCCAAAAACAGGGTGCCTTTGTCTGCCTCGAGAAACACCCCCTGGCGGTCAGCGACAGCGCCCGTGAACGCGCCTTTGGCATGTCCAAAGAGCTCGCTCTCAATCAGCTCCTTCGGGATCGCAGCGCAGTTGATCGCCACCAGGTTTTTCGACCTACGCGGGCTGCGCGCGTGAATGGCATTGGCCGCCAACTCCTTGCCCGTGCCCGATTCGCCGGTGATACACACCGGCGCGTTGCTCTGCGCCACGGTGTCGATCATTTTATAAACCGTCTGCATTTCGGCGCTTTGGCCGAGAAACTGCTCAAACTGACGCGGCGCCTCGGTCTGCAGGCTCGCTACCCTTTGCGTCAATATTGAAGCGTGCAGGGCGTTGCGCAGAGTCACCAGCAGGCGCTCGGCCTCCACCGGCTTCTGTATGAAGTCAAACGCGCCGGCTTCGGAGGCGCGCACGGCGTTGTCCAGTGAGTCTTCCGCAGTGATCACGACCACCGAACAGGCGGGATGCGCCCGCAGCAGCGCCTGCATCACCTCAAACCCGGTGCCGTCTGGCAAATTCAGGTCAACCAGGGCGGCGTGCCAAGGGCCTTCCGTGATGTGGCGCCGGGCCTGGGCCACCGTGCCCGCCGTGGTGACTTGCACACCAAGTTTTGCGGAAATGGTTTTGTACTGGATCGCCAGTGCAATCAAGTCTTCGACGATCAACACCCTCATACCAGGGAATAAAGAGGCGATTTGGGATTCCATCATCCATGCAGTCTAAGCTTTTGTTTTGCATATTGCAACGATTAGTAATTATATTTCATCAACATTTCGCAAATTGCAATGAAATTAAGAGTTTTTTGGTTATTCCCCGATTTCTGACACAGAAATATGCAAAAAGCCTCGATTTCGGAGTTTCAAAAACTGGCACGGCGGTTGCGTAGATAGATCATCAGCCGCGGACCCCGGAGGCTCAAATCGAAAGAGGAACACCATGAAATTCGCTAAACAACTCATCACACTGGCCGTCCTTGGCGCGTCGGTATCTGCCTTTGCTGCGTCGGACATCAACTCCGGCGCTGCCGGTGTCGCCATCAGCGCGACCGCTGCCTTGGACTTCCGCGTTGCCGTGCCGCGCATCATTTACTTGCAAGTGGGCACGGGCACCGCATTCACCGACGTCGCTACGGTTGACCTGGTGACTTTCGGTCTGACGGCTGCCCAAGTCACCGGTGGCGGCGCAGTGGTGGGCACCAGCGGTGCTGCGATCACGGCCCGCGTGTTGGGCAACGGCGGCAACGTCACGTTCAGCGCCGCCGGCTCAGGCACAGGCTTGACCAACACTGGCTTGGCCACGATTCCATGGAGCCAGATTACGGGCACAGGCTCGGCTGGCTTGCCTCACCCGGCGATTGGTGGTTCAACCGTGCTGACGGCCGCCGCCGGCATTGTGAATCAAACCACAACGTTCACCTTCAGCTACGCAAACTCCACGCAGCTGGCCGCTGGCGATTACAACGGTACCGTGACTTACACCGCGGCGCTGCCTTGATTCAGGGCGTTCCTCGCTTACAGCCGCCTGATTTACTGATCGCACCTGCGCCGCCATGCATAGATTCAAGTATTCAACGCTGATTGCGCTGATCGGAATTGGCCAGTCAGCCTGGGCCGAATCCGACATCAACAGCGGGGCTGCTGCCGGTTTGCCTGCTCAGGCCCGGCTTGACATTCGCGTGGCGGTACCGCGCATTATTTTCCTTCGCATAGGTACCGGCACCAATCACGCAGACAACACCACGCGTAACCGGGTGACGTTCACGGTGCTGCCTGCCAATCTCGGGTCAGGAACGGCAGTGATCGGCACACCCTCGGCAGGTCCGATCCAGGCGCGGGTTTTGGCCAACGGTGGCAACGTCAGTTTCAGGGCCAGCGGAACCAACGGCGGATTGGCCTCCGGCGCGAACCGGATTGCATGGACCCAAATTGTTCCCAGTGTCTCGGGAGGCAGTTTGGCGCATCCGGCGATCGGCAATGGCGCACCGGGCGCAGTTACGACCTTGGTCGCAAGTTCCGGTATCGTCGACCAATCGGCGATCTACTCCTTCGGGTACAGCAACAGTGTTCCCGTGGCAGCCGGCACCTACAACGGGCGGGTTACTTATACGGCATCCCTGCCTTGAGGACCGCGCGCGTCGACGCTGCGAGCCGCCGCAGGGTATGAGCACAATCGCTTTTTGCGAGGAACCTTGTGGGACAATTTAGGCCACTACAGCGAAAGGGGCTGATCATGCGGAATCCCAGTTTTAACCAGGCGATGCGCTTGTTTTGGGTAGCCATTGCCGCGTCAACCAGCAATATTGCGCAGGCCTGGGTCCTCAACGTGACGCCTGGCGCGCGCACGGTCTATCTGGCCGTAGGCAACTTGACGGCGAATGCCGACAACGCGACAGTAAACCGGGTCACCCTTGATCTGCCAGCCAATGAGGTTGGCACCGGTGCAGCCCAGCTGATGAATTCCACCACGGGTGCCAACCGCAGTACGCAAGCCGTTAGCCCCTACGACAACTATACGGTGTGTGCACCCGCCAGCGGTCAAGTTTATGTTGGTGGGTTCTTCCGTTTG
>JANNYX010000676.1:0-1902 GCA_031410295.1 Rhodoferax sp. | reverse complement strand
ATTTGAGTATAGTGATCGGGAGTTGTTTCGGCAGGTGATATTTAAGGCATATTCCTCAGCGATTTGTATCGATTTGTTATCAACATAAGTTTGAATCGCATGCCCAATTTCATCCAGTTCCTGCTTGTGCCGATTTTGCTTTGCATCTGCGCTATGGCGGCATTTGCCCAAAAAGGCTTGGACCAAATTAACATCAACGGGCAGTTTTTGATCGCCGCGCGCGTTGGCAATGTTGAACGTGTGACGGCATTGCTGCTTGAGGGCGCCAAGGTGAACTCACGCGACCGCGATGGCAATTCACCGCTGAATATCGCCGCCAACAAGGGCAACACCGCTCTGGTGGAGGTCTTGCTCAAAGCCGATGCAGATGCCAATCTGGCGAACCTCGCCGGTGTCACTCCCTTGATGGCCGCCAGCTTCGGCGCCAGCCCCCAGATCGTGCGCAAGCTGCTCACTGCACGTGCCAGCATTGACCCGCTGGATCGCGTGAAGAAAAACGCCGCCACTTACGCCGCCGCCAAGGGTTGCGCAGAATGCCTGTCTGAACTCATGCGGGCCGGCACCCAAGTCAACGCTCTGCTTGAAAACGACCTGACTTTGCTCATGTGGGCGGCCGCTTATGGTCATGACGCTGCGGTGCGTCTGTTACTTGCCGAGGGCGCAAACCGCGCGCTGAAAGACTCGCGCGGAAAATCGGCAGTGGACATGGCCAGGGAAGGCAGTCACGACAGCGTCGTCGCCCTGTTGTCCACACCGTGATAACGCCAGCCTGCCGGGCTCGAAAATGGCGCTCGGCATGCCCACTTTTGCGGTGCCAGAAGTGCTGCCTATGAACCCATGGCGCTTGCGCGCAGCGTCCACTCAGCTTGGGTTGGCTTGATTACTGTTGGGGCCGCATCTGAACCGTTAAGCTCGGGCCGTGTTGCTACCGTGCAAGCCGTGGGTGGCACCCGCGGGCACCATCGTCTTGCTGCACGCCCGCTGCCACAACCCGACCGGCGACGGGTTATGCCATCACGCCAGCCCAATGGGACCAGGTCGTCGCCACCGTCAAAGCCAAATCACTCACAGCTTTCCTTGACATGGCCTACCAGGGTTTAGTTGCGGCAAAAACTGGTGGATGGCTTGAAGGCCGCCGGCGTGAAAAAAGACATGGGGTTCATCACCACCCAAATCGGCATGTTCAGTTATTCCGGCCTCTCCAAGGCGCAGATGGTGCGCTTGCGCGACGAGTTCGGCCTCTATGGCACCGACTGCGGCCGCATGTGTGTGGCGGCGCTCAACAGCCAGAACATCGACCACGTCTGTGCCTCGATCGCCAAAGTGATGTGACTGTGCTGTGAGGGCGATGTGAGAGTGATGTGAGCGGGATGGGTTGATGGGGTGATGGGGCGATGCGAGGGTAAGGTGCGTGTCCGGGCTGAACCCGGCATCGACGGTTTTTCCAAAAACACCATTTATCTTGTTCTATCCAGAAGCTTAAGAATTTCGCCCTATAAGGCCGTCAAATCATGGACAAAGTACGCTATATATACTGTAGCGTGATTTGTCTGTTTATGACGTTGTTACAGTTAAAATTCATTCTAAACGAAATAAAATGATAGCGCAGGTGGCCGGGTGAGTGCTTGCAATTGCGCAAGCTCAGACGCCGCGCCGTCTCACTTGGCGACCACCGCTTCGGCAATGCCACCTAGCGCCTTGCGCAAGTTCTCCACGGCCGGGCATTGCGCCGCAGCGTGGCGTTGGGCCAGAAACGCCAGGTCGTTGTAACCGAGCCAAACCTGGGCGCCGGCATCTTCCCAAACCAGGGCCTTGAGTGGCAAATCGATCCCCGCCGTTTGCGCACATTCCATGAGCGGCGTGCCGCCTTGCGGGTTGCCAAAAATCAACAACTCGGTGGGC
>JANNYX010000675.1:0-5385 GCA_031410295.1 Rhodoferax sp. | reverse complement strand
TCCCGATCAAACAGGGCCAGACCATGGCCGACATCATCGGCAAAGATGTCGTTGAGGTGGATATCCCCTTGCAAGACGGCGATTCCCTGCGCTCGCGCATCAAACAGATCGCCTCGGGGCGTTTTGGCGTGACGGCGGAGTATTTGAGCAGCGCCGACCAGATCCAGATCAAGATGGCGCAGGGCGCCAAGCCCGGTGAAGGCGGCCAGTTGCCCGGCGGCAAGGTGTCGGAATACATCGGCAAGCTGCGCCACAGCGTGCCGGGCGTGGGGCTGATCTCGCCGCCGCCGCACCACGACATCTATTCGATTGAAGACCTGGCGCAGCTGATTCACGACCTGAAAAACGTCGCACCCCATGCCAGCGTGAGTGTCAAACTGGTGAGTGAAATCGGCGTTGGCACCATCGCTGCAGGCGTAGCCAAATGCAAGAGCGACCACGTGGTGATCGCCGGGCATGACGGCGGCACCGGCGCGTCGCCCTGGTCGTCGATCAAACATGCCGGCAGCCCGTGGGAAATCGGCCTGGCCGAAACGCAGCAGACGCTGGTCTTGAACCGCCTGCGTTCGCGCATCCGTGTGCAGGCGGATGGCCAGATGAAAACCGGCCGCGACGTGGCGATTGGCGCGCTGCTGGGCGCCGATGAATTCGGTTTCGCCACCGCGCCCCTGGTGGTCGAGGGCTGCATCATGATGCGCAAATGCCACCTCAACACCTGTCCGGTGGGGGTCGCCACACAAGACCCGGTGTTGCGCAAAAAATTCAGCGGCAAGCCGGAAAACGTCGTCAACTATTTCTTCTTTGTCGCCGAGGAAGTGCGGCAAATCATGGCGCAACTGGGCATCCGAAAGTTCAACGACCTGATTGGCCGGGCGGATTTGCTCGACACCAAGAAGGGCATCAGCCACTGGAAGGCGCAGGGCCTGGATTTTGCCCGCTTGTTTGCGCAACCCACAGCGCCAGCGGAGGTGTCGCGTTTCCACAATGACGTGCAAGACCATGGGCTGGAGAAGTCGCTGGACAACGTGCTGATTGAAAAATCACGCGCGGCGATCGAACGCGGCGAAAAAGTGCAGTTCATGGAAGTCGCCCGCAACGTCAACCGCTCCCTGGGCGCGATGTTGTCGGGGGCGCTGACCAAAGTGCGGCCTGAAGGGTTGCCGGACGACACCATCCGCATCCAACTGGAGGGCACTGGCGGGCAATCCTTCGGCGCGTTTCTGGCCAAAGGCATCACGCTGTATTTGATTGGCGACGCCAATGACTACACCGGCAAGGGCCTCTCGGGCGGCCGCGTCATCGTGCGCCCGAGCATCGACTTTCGCGGCGACGCCGTGCACAACACCATCGTCGGCAACACGGTGATGTATGGCGCCACCAGCGGCGAAGCGTTTTTGAGCGGCGTGGCGGGTGAACGCTTCGCCGTGCGCCTGTCGGGGGCAACGGCGGTCGTCGAAGGCACCGGCGACCACGGCTGTGAATACATGACCGGCGGCACGGTGGCCGTGCTGGGCAAAACCGGTCGCAACTTCGCCGCTGGCATGAGCGGCGGCATCGCCTATGTTTACGACGAAGACGGCAGCTTCGCCAGCCGCTGCAACACGGCGATGGTGTCGCTGGAGAAGGTACTGCCGGCCGTCGAACAACAAGACAGCCAGAAGCCCGGCCTGTGGCACCGCAGCATGACGGACGATGCGCAACTCAAGAAGCTCCTGGAGGAACACAACCGCTGGACCGGCAGCAAACGCGCGCGCGCCTTGCTGGACAGCTGGGCCACGGCCAGGGGCAAATTTGTGAAGGTCTTTCCGCTGGAATACAAACGCGCTTTGGGTGAAATAGCGGCTAGAAAAGTTATTTCAGATATTAAGCACGATAAAAAGGCAATAATGGCCGTCGCAAAATGACAAAAGTTTGATATATAAATTATAGTAATTTTGATCAAATATTAAGTATAATTATGGGTAAAATCACAGGATTCCTGGAATTTGAGCGTCTTGAAGAGGGTTACAAACCGGTCGTCGAACGCCTCAAAAATTACAAAGAGTTTGTCGTCGGGCTGGATGACCAACAGGCCAAGAAGCAGGCGGCGCGTTGCATGGATTGCGGCACGCCGTTTTGCAACAGCGGTTGCCCGGTGAACAACATCATTCCGGACTTCAACGAGCTGGTCTACCGCGGCACACCCACTGACTGGAAAAACGCCAGCACGGTGCTGCACAGCACCAATAACTTCCCCGAGTTCACCGGCCGCATCTGCCCGGCGCCGTGCGAAGCCGCCTGCACGCTCAACGTGAACGACGACGCCGTCGGCATCAAATCGATTGAACACGCCATCATCGACCGCGCCTGGTCCGAGGGCTGGGTCACGCCGCAGTTGCCGAAAGTCAAAACCGGCAAAAAAGTTGCCGTGGTTGGCTCCGGCCCCGCCGGCATGGCTGCGGCACAACAGCTGGCGCGGGTCGGCCATGACGTGACGCTCTTCGAGAAAAATGACCGTGCAGGCGGCCTGCTGCGTTACGGCATTCCCGATTTCAAGATGGAGAAACACCACATCGACCAGCGCGTGGCGCAGATGGAAAAAGAAGGCGTGAGCTTCCGCTGCGGCGTGATGGTGGGCGAATTGCCCAAAGACGGGCCGGGCGCCAAAGTCACCAACTGGGCGAAAGAAAAAATCTCCCCCGAGCAGCTCAAAAAAGACTTCGATGCGGTGCTGCTCACTGGCGGCGCCGAACAATCCCGCGACCTGCCGGTGGCGGGGCGTGAATTGGACGGCATCCATTTCGCCATGGAGTTTTTGCCGCAGCAAAACAAGGTCAACGCGGGCGACAAAGTCAAAGGCCAACTGACGGCAAACGGCAAACACGTCATCGTGATCGGCGGCGGCGACACCGGCAGCGACTGTGTTGGCACCAGCAACCGCCACCGCGCCAAAAGTGTCACCCAGTTTGAGGTCATGCCGCAACCGCCGGTGGAAGAAAACCGGCCGATGACCTGGCCCTACTGGCCCATCAAACTGCGCACCAGTTCCAGCCACGATGAAGGCTGCGGGCGCGAGTTTGCCATCTCCACCAAGGAGTTCATCGGGGAGAAGGGCAAGGTCACCGGCCTCAAGACCGTCCGTGTCGAATGGAAAGACGGCAAGATGGTCGAAGTGGCCGGTTCCGAGCACACCTTGAAGGCTGACCTGGTGCTCTTGGCCATGGGTTTTGTCTCCCCCGTGGCCTCGGCGCTGGATGGTTTTGGTGTCGACAAAGACCAGCGCGGCAACGCCAAAGCCAGCGTCGACTTCACCGGTGGTTACGCCACCAACGTGCCCAAAGTGTTTGCCGCGGGCGACATCCGCCGTGGCCAGTCGCTGGTGGTCTGGGCCATCCGTGAAGGCCGTCAGGCGGCGCGGTCGGTGGATGAGTTTTTGATGGGCAGCAGCGAGTTGCCGCGCTGACTTGCCGGGGGTTGGCGCCTGGGCCGGCTTTCATCGGACCTCACAGGCTTGGCGCAGCAATCACTTATCATCCAGAGCCGGATACGTTCCGGCTTTTTCTTGCTTGCATGTCCCACCCCGCCAACCCCGCCCTCATTGAGATCAAGAGTCTGACCTTTGGTTATGGTGAACGCGCCATCCTGGATGATATTTCGCTCACAGTTGCGCGCGGCAAAGTCACGGCCTTGATGGGGGCGTCCGGTGGCGGCAAGACGACCGTGTTGCGCCTGATCGGCGGGCAGTGCAAAGCCCAGCAGGGCGAGCTTCTGTTTGATGGCAAGGACGTCGGCAAACTCGACGAGACCGGCCTGTACGCGGCGCGTCGCCGCATGGGCATGTTGTTCCAGTTTGGCGCCCTGTTTACCGATTTGAGTGTGTTTGACAACGTCGCTTTTCCCTTGCGCGAACACACCGATTTGCCCGAAGCCCTGATCCGCGACATCGTCCTGATGAAACTCGGCGCTGTGGGTCTTCGGGGCGCGCGCGATTTGATGCCGTCTGAAATCTCCGGCGGCATGGCGCGGCGTGTGGCGCTGGCGCGGGCCATCGCGCTGGACCCGGAACTCATCATGTACGACGAGCCCTTCGCCGGGCTTGATCCGATCTCCCTGGGCACGGCAGCGCGCCTGATCCGCCAGCTGAACGACACCATGGGCCTGACCAGCATCGTCGTTTCGCACGACCTCGAAGAAACCTTCCACATCGCCGACCAGGTGGTGATTCTGGCCAATGGCAAAATTGCCGCGCAAGGCACACCGGATGAAGTGCGCCACAGCGCCAACGAGTTGGTGCACCAGTTTGTCAACGCGCTGCCCGAGGGCCCGGTGAAGTTCCACTATCCGGGTCCATCCATCGACGAGGATTTCTCCCAACGTTCGGGCGTTAAACCGTGAGTTTTCTCAACCCCTCCGAGATTGGTTTTGCGGTGCGCAGCAAGCTGGCCGATATCGGCGCGTCGGCGCGTCTGTTCCTTCGCCTCCTGGGGCTGCTGGGCGCCAGTGTGAAACGCTTCGGCCTGGTGCGCGACCAGATCCATTTCCTTGGCAACTATTCGCTGGCGATCATCACCGTGTCGGGTCTGTTCGTCGGTTTTGTCCTGGGATTGCAGGGTTATTACACGCTGCAGCGTTATGGCGCCTCGGAAGCCCTGGGCCTGCTCGTCGCCCTGAGCCTGGTGCGCGAGCTCGGGCCGGTGATCACGGCGCTGTTGTTCGCCGGGCGCGCCGGCACTTCGCTCACGGCCGAGATCGGCTTGATGAAAGCCGGTGAACAATTGAGTGCCATGGAGATGATGGCGGTGGACCCGGTCAAACGCATCCTCGCGCCGCGATTCTGGGCCGGTGTCATCACCATGCCGCTGTTGGCGGCGGTGTTCAGTGCGGTCGGTGTCATCGGTGGCTGGGTCGTCGGCGTGTGGATGATCGGCATCGACCCTGGGGCGTTCTGGAGCCAGATGCAGGGCGGCGTCGACATCGTCAAAGACGTTGGCAATGGTGTGCTCAAAAGTGTCGTGTTTGGTTTTACCGTCACCTTCGTCGCGTTGGTGCAGGGCTTTGAGGCGCAACCCACCCCGGAGGGGGTGTCACGCGCCACCACGCGCACGGTGGTGGTCGCCTCACTGGCCATTTTGGGGCTGGACTTTGTGCTGACGGCGCTGATGTTCAGTATTTGACGCGCCAGAACGCCAACTTCGCAAGCCAATATTTTCGAGTCGGACAAGGAGTTTCCCATGCAACGTTCATCCAACGATTTCTGGGTTGGCCTGTTTGTGTTGATTGGCGCAGCGGCGCTGCTATTTTTGTCACTGCAATCGGCCAACCTGTTGACACTGAATTTCCAGTCCAACTACCGCGTCACCGCCAAATTTGACAACATTGGCGGCATCAAACCCAAAGCGCCAGTGA
>JANNYX010000674.1:0-8483 GCA_031410295.1 Rhodoferax sp. | reverse complement strand
ACAATTTGCGCGCCTTCTTCGTCGCGGGCGAAATTGGCCATGCCGCTTTTCATGGTGGCTAGAAACTTGTTCATTTGCAAACTCCTCAAGGTTGAAAAATTGACATTCACACGGCAAACCTGAAGGGTGCTGGACTTACCGTGCATTGGCTCAACAACCGCTCAAAAGCAGCGACGCCAACAGTTTCCACATGGCATTGAATTCCGCATCGGCCATTGCGCCCCCTTGTGTTAACTGTCAACGTGAGCCCCTGAGAACGGGAAGAAGGGCCAGGCCCCGCGTCCCGTTCTAGGGGCTCGTTTGTCAAATTGCTCGACGAATTCAATACTCAAACGCAGCTCAAGTGCAGACCGCAGTGGTCAGGCACCTGGTGACGCGACCGATGAAGGTCGTCATGTTGGCACCGCCAATGGCGCTAAGTGCAATCACCAGTGCGATGGAGACCACCGCAATGATCAGCGCGTATTCCACAATTTGCGCGCCTTCTTCGTCGCGGGCAAAGGTGGCCATGCCGCTTTTCATGGTGGCGAGAAACTTGTTCATTTGGAAACTCCTTAAGGTAGATAAAACTGACAGTCACACGGCCAATCTGAGGGGCATGGGGCCTACCGTGTATTGGCCCCTTACCTGCTGAAACACCGTTGGGCGGACTCCCGAAATTTCAATCCGCAACCTGTCGATGTGAGGCAAGGTTAACGGCCACACCCAGGTGTCACAACAGACCAAACTCCCCTTTTTGCAGGGTCAATGCGCCCTGCAATAACAGGACAAATGTCCTATTCACGATGGACGGGCTTGCCTGTACATTTTTTACCTGTCGGCATGAAGCGGTGAATGCAAGAGGGAACGACAAGACGCTTGGTTTCGCCCTTGTCATCACCTTCGACGGGTGGTTGTTGGGTTCAGGTTGTTGGGTTCAAAAAGGGAGTTTTTATGAACGGCAGATCAATGTTCTGGAAAAGGTTTTTTGTTGTTCAATCAACGCTGGTCCTGGGCGCATGTGGAGGCGGGGGTAGCTCTGACTCCGCCAACTGTGTGAGCGCGATTGCGGGTTTGTGTGCCAGCCTGGGCGCTGGCGGCGGTAACACCCAAGCTGCCGCCGCCGCCGCCATAACAACGCTGTTCACGACGGCCCCAAGCAAGATCACTTTGGCTTCCGGCGGCAGTGCCACTTACACCATTGGCGGGGGAACCGCGCCTTACACAGCGACCAGTGGCAACACCGCCGTGGTAACGGCCACGGCGAGCGGCAGCAACCTCACCATCAGCAGCTCGTCGGCTGGCACAGCGCAAGTTGCTGTCGTCGACTCGACGGGTAAAACCGTCACCATCGATTTGACGGTCCTGGGCAAAGGACAAACTGGAATTTTGCCGTCTATTTTTCCTGCCTCTCTGAAAACCAGCGATTGCACAACCAACATCCCTTTTATCTTTACTGGTGGCACCGCTCCTTACACCGTCTTAACCAGTGACAACGTCGTGGTGCCGGTTAGTGTCGCCCAGCCGTTCGGGCCGGACTCTTATTTTCTGGCCAGCATTCGCTCGTTGTTTTTAGTTCCTGACACTATCGATCCCGCGACTGGCAGGAAAATAGTTTTCGTTCCCAGGATAGAAACAGTGACTGTGCTTGACAGCCAGTCTCAGGTCGCAACTGCGACCATCAGCGTTGAATTCGCGCATGAGCTTTGTGCTGACAACCCACTGCTGCAAACAGTGCCGGCATCGGCGAATGCGCATGTGACGGAGGTGCTCGCGTTTCAGATTACCGGGGGCCAGGCGCCATTCACTGTTACAACAAGTGATGCGAGCATCGTCACGGTTCCTGCCGGCAACCTGCCAGCGGCTACGGTTCCCGTTGGCAACCTGCCAGCGTTTACCTTAAATGCCCGAGCCACGCCTTCCAACAGAACTATCCAGGCAACAGCACTGCTGACCATTACAAGTTCAGACGGGCAAAAAGCCAATATCCGATTTACTGTTCTTCCTTAGTTTTAAGGTAAGCCTTGAAGTCGCCCCACAGCCTCTGGCGGCTTGAAACGCAAAAACCTTAAAGAAATAAGGCCTAAGGCCGTCGAAACATATAGGTTGTTAGCTATTATTATAGTAGCAATTGAATTCACCGAATACCGGCAGCGCATTGCGTGAGCGCCCGAATCCAGCAGCCCTCAAATCGGCGGGTGCGCCTGCACAGCCTCGTATTGCGCGTACCCCTTGCCCACGCCGTATTCGATGATGCCGTAACCGAGCTCATCGCCGTCACGCACCTCGATCACCTGGTCGGCCAGGGTGCGGGCGCGCGCGCGGGTGGCCGGGTCGTTTAAGTCCCAGGCGTCGTACGCGGTGAAGAGTTTGCCTTTGGCGTCGCCGTGGAACCAGCCGTCCAGGCCGCCCTACAAACCGCCTTTGAGGAAATAACGCGCGGGCAAGACCCGCACGGCCACGGTGCGCGACGGGCCACCGGCAAACTGCACATCGAACTCAGCGCTGGCCATGGACTGGCCCAGCGGGTCGTTGTGCCACAGCACCCGGTGTTGCACGCCCTGCAACTGGTGGCGCGCTAGCACTTTGTTGCCCAGCGCGAAGACTTCTTCGCCCGAGAGATAGATCTTGTCGCCCGGCGCGCGCTCCTTGAAGAAGATGTGCAGGCCGCGGTTCTTGAATTGCGCCGTGGTCCAGCAATAGAAGAAGGGCGGGTAAAACGTCAGCGGCGGGCTCGACTCGTCGGTGCGCTTCTCGGCGCGTACACCCCAGGAGTGGTCGCGCTGGCCGAGCCAGGTTTCAGGCGTCACCTGGACCCGCTGCCCGTCAAATTCAAGCCAGCCGCTGTAGCGGCCAAACTGCTGGGCGCGCGCCATGTTTTCCGTGACGCGGCCGTCGCGGCGGCGCAGGTGGGCTTTTTCTTCGTGCGGGTTCAGCGTGCCGTGGAATTCAAGCTCGAAAGTTATGCCGGAGTCGTTGGGTGCCAGCACGATGCGGTGTTTGCGCAAGCCTTCCAGCACGGTGATGGAGAGTGGGCCGACGGTGGTGGGCAACTGGTGGCCGATCAAATCGTCTTGGGGCGTCAGCATGGGGTTCCAGTGCAATTGGTAAATTGGTACGGTAGCGTATGATATTCCAAAGCACCACTGCCAAACACTCAGCGGCCCACTCATCCGGAGCACCCATGACCCCCCTTGCAAGCTTGCGTGTCGAACTTCAAAACGGCCTGGCGATTGTCAACTTTGCCCAGCCCGCGCGCGGCAACCCGATTGATGGCGACTTCGCGCGCGACTTCAAACAGGTGGTGGGGCAACTGTGGGACACGCCCGGCCTGCGCGGCGTCTTGCTGCGCGCCGATGGTGACAACTTCAGTTTTGGCGGCGATCTGAAAAGTTTCTTTCCGGTTCGTGAACAACTGGCGCCGCTGGTGCGGGCCTGGACGGCGGATTTGCACATGGGCCTGCAACGACTTTGGGCATTGCCGGCGCCAGTGGTGGTGGCCGTGCAGGGTTTTGCCATGGGCGGCGCGGCGGCGCTTTTGGCGGGGGGAGACGTGGTGCTGGCGGGGGCGTCGGCGAAGATTGGCTCGGCCTTTGCCAAGATCGGTTTCAGTTGTGATTCCGGCTCCAGCGTCACGCTGACAGCCCGCATGGGCGCGGCCCGCGCCAAACGTTTTGTGCTTCTCGGCGAGGTGCTCAAAGCGCCCGAAGCCCTGCAGGCCGGCCTGGTGGACCGGGTGGCACCCGATGCTGATTTGCAGGCCGACGCCCTAGCGCTGGCGCAGGAGCTGGCCGCCGGGCCTACCGTGGCGTTTGGCGAGATCAAACGCCTCTTCCTCAAAGCCGGTTCGGCCTTTGCACAGGCGCAGCTGGAGGATGAGGCCCACACCCTGGCGCGGGTGTCGGCGTCTGCCGATGCGAAGGAAGGTGTGGCGGCGATGGCCGAACGGCGCAAGCCGGTGTTTGTGGGCAGATGATGGCCGACGCAGCGCTTGACATGGCGCGCCAGATGCTGGCGGGCCATCTGCAAACGCTGCTGGCCTACAAGCGGCTGCTGGATGAAGAGGCGGGCACCACGCTCTTTGAGGCGTTCAAGCTTGAACGGGCTGCGTCACTGGCCCACAACACGCCGGTGAGCCGCGCCCTGATTGACGCGCGGCTGTTGCGGCTGAAAAAAAAGGGTTAGAGTGACCACCATGGGCCCAATTGACCGTGACGCTGACCGTGACGCTGACCGAGACACATTGAGGCGCCTCGCTGGCAAATATGTCTGGTGGAAAACGCCAGAAGAAGCGGTTGACATGCCCGAACGCGTGATCGCACAGGTGATGGACATTGGAGACTACGCGGATGTCCAGCAACTCGCCCACCAAGTCGGCGACGCCGTGTTGCGCGATGTGTTGACCCACGCCCAAGCCGGCCAATTCGGCCCACGCTCCTGGGCTTATTGGCATTACCGGCTCGGACTTGCCAACGTTGACCAGGTTCCACCGATGCCCTCGCGGAAATTTGCATGACCGGACGTTTCAAGCCGCGCATGGAGATTCTCCCGCCAGCGCAACAGCGGCTTTGGCCCGAACTGCGGCCCGCTGCCGGGCTGGGTTTCGCGCTTTATGGCGGCACCGCCATTGCCTTGCGGCTGGGGCACCGGTCCTCCGTAGATTTCGATTTTTTCTCCGCGAAGCCGCTTGACCATGATGCGATCCGCGCAGCCTTTGTGTTCATCACACAGGCTACTGTTTTGCAGGACCAGCCAAATACCTTCACCGTCAGCGTTCCTGGCGCAAGCCTGGAAGGGGTGTCCGTGAAGCTGTCATTTTTCGGCGGGCTCGGTTTTGGTCGGGTCGGCGAGCCGGAAATTACCGAAGACGGGGTGTTGCATGTGGCGTCGCTGGACGACCTGATGGCCACCAAAACCAAGGTCATTCTCCAGCGCGCTGAGGCCAAGGACTACCGGGATATCGCCGCGATGGTGGATGCGGGGGTGGACTTGTCCAGAGGGCTTGCTGCCGCCCGCGAAATGTATGGGCCCAATTTCCAGCCCAGCGAGAGTTTGAAGGCCATGATTTATTTTGACGATGGCGATCTTCGCACTTTGACCCCGGGCCAGAGGGCCTGCCTGGTGAAGGCCGCGAGCGGGGTTCGCGACCTTCCTCGCGTTGAAATTTTGACCCGGCAACTCACGGCGTCCGGGCCGGATTGAGCCTGCAATTAGCGGGCGGCTCTGCGGACGTCTGTGTGCATGTCATGGGTGGGTCTGGATCGTGCCCGCAGCCGCCAGCGCCTTGATTTCGTCCGTCGAAAATCCATACGCCGCCAGAATGCCGCTCCTGCGTTTGTTGCGGTTGACGCTGAGAAAAACCGCGCCCGCGCTGGTGTGGCCGGCGGTGCGCAGGGGCGGCATGTAGCGCGTGTCGTCGCCCAGGCCAACGGACTCGACTTTGACCACGTCGGCGCCCATATCTCCCAGGTATTGCGCTCACATCGGGCCGGCCAACACCTTGGAGAAGTCGAGCACGCGGATGCCAGACAGGGGAAGTTCAGGCATGGAAACCCGCGCCGCACAGTTTGTTCATTGTGTCGGTAGTTTAAAGTACGCAAGCTTACGATGGGGCCGAAAGAACGGAAGGGGCGAAATCGACGAAAAGGGACGAAAAAAAAGCCACGCGGGGCGTGGCTTTTGCGCAGGGCGGGGTGTGTTTCAAACGTAACGCAAATACTGCTTGGAGGGTGGCAGCGTTTGCATCACACGTTCCAGCGCTTCGTTCGGCTCGACCGTGCCAAAGGCCTCAATCTGGGCTGCCTCGTGGCGCAGGATGGCGGCGCGCAACTCGGCCATCACACGTGGGTCGCGCTGGGCGGTGTCCAGAAAGGCGGCTTCGGCGCGGGTTTTGGCGACATTTTCTCGCCAGGCCGCAAACTCTGAAGTCGCGCTGTCGATGAAGGTTTTGACCAACGGCGCAAACACCGCCAAGGTGGCAAAAATCAGCGTCCACAACGCCACCCAGGCGGCGAAGAGGTGCTCATCGGCCCAGGTATCAACCAGGCGGTCAGCGACCAAAACCAGCGTGGACACGACCGCCGCCAGCAGCAACGTGGTCAGCCCGCGCCCGGAGGTCATGGATTTTTTGAATTTTCCCCATCCCGCGCCGCTTGCGTTGGCAACTGCCTGGCTACGGGCGTACAGGGCTTCGGCTCGGACGACGCCAGGGTGATTAGTGGGGTAGTCGGTGTGGACGAAACTGGTCATGGTGAATTTCCTTTCATATTCGCTCCTGGCATGTTTGTTTGAGGAGTGGGGGTATGTTAGGGTTAACGCCTATGTTGTTCAACTTTATATTGGTGATGGGGAAGATTCATAACGGTGATAATGGCAGCTTCACACTCGAAGCTGCCACATTTATCGTAACGATTTCCCGCATGGTGGTAATTGGGTTCTGACCCCAATTTATCGACCTCGATTTATTTGAAGGCGCGTTCATGAATTTCAGAACCCTGGATCTCAACTTGCTGCGGGTGTTTGACGAAGTGATGAAGGAGCGCAGCTTGACCAAAGCGGCGCGCAACCTGTCGCTCACGCAGCCCGCCGTGAGCAATGCTTTGCGCCGCTTGCGCGAGACCCTGGGCGACGACTTGCTCAAGCGCCAAGGGCAGGGGCTGGAGCCCACCGCGCTGGCGCTGGAGATTTGGCCAGCAGTGCGCGATGCGATGCGCTCCTTGCAGGATTCACTGACGCCGCGCGACTTCTCGCTGGCGATCGACACCTCTACGTTTGTTCTCGCGATGGCCGACGCCACCGCCGCCGAACTGATTCCGCCCTTGGTGAATATGCTGGAAACCGAAGCGCCCGGCATTTCGGTGCGTGTGCGCCCACTCACCACCCGCGACCCAAGGCGGTTATTGGAAGAAGGCGACGCCGACCTGGCCTTGGGCTTTTTCCCGGCCACGCTGGCCAGCCTGGCGGCCCAGGCACAGGTCGGCAAGGGGGTGAACTTCGAGCACTTGCGCCTATACGAAGGCCATTACGTGTGTGTGATGCGCAAAGGCCACCCACTGGCGGCCAGCCCGATCTCGCTGGACGATTATTGCGCGGCAAGGCATTTATTGGTGAGTTTTTCCGGACGGCCGTTCGGCTTCATTGACGAGTCATTGGCCTCTCTGGGCCGAAAACGCCGCGTGGTGTTGACGGTCAATCAGTTTTTCACTGCCGGCCGCGTCGTCGCCAATTCCAACGTGCTGACGGTCTTGCCGCGCCACTTTGTCAGCGTGACCGGCATCGCCGACGAGCTGGTTTTGCAGGAGCTGCCTTTCGCCGTACCGACGGTTCACGTGGACGCCCTGTGGCACAACCGCAAAGAAAGTGACCCGGCGCACCGCTGGTTGCGCCAGACCATCCACGCCATCGCGGCGCAAGTGTTTCGGTCTTGAGTGTTAAGGGAAAGCCATAGGCCACCCGCAACTGGGAACCGAATACAAGCTGCCAGAATTGCAGCAGTTTTTATCCACACTGGCAGAATGAAGCATTGCCCAACCTGAGCCTCAATATGACCACAATCGCGACACCGAACCCCAGCTTTCGCCCCAACCGGCGCACCACGCTCAAGACCTTCGCCGCAGGCGCCGCCAGCGTGGCCCTGCCCGCGCTGGCTGACTGGCCCGAGAAACCGCTGAAAATCGTCGTTACCTTTGCTGCCGGCGGCGCCAGCGACATCGTGGCGCGGGTGATGGCCGAGCAACTCTCGCGCAAACTTGGGCAAAGCGTGGTGGTGGAAAACCGCCCCGGCGCCGGTGGCAGCGTCGGCGGCCTGGCCGTTGCCCAGGCCGCACCGGATGGTTATACGCTGATGCTGTCCAACTCCACGCCAATTTCCCTGGGCCCGTTCGCGCTGGACAAACAACCGTATGACCCGGTGGAGGGTTTCACCCACATTGCGCTCATCGGCAGCGCGCCGTGTGTGGTGATGGCAAACCCGCTATCGCCCATCAAAACCCTGCCAGACCTTGAAGCGCTGGCGCGCAAAACCGGTCAACTCAATTTTGGCTCAGGCGGGCCGGCCTCGATTGGCCACATCTACGGCGAACTCATGAAAAAGACCATGGGTGTGAACCTGCAACACGTGCCCTACCGGGGCGGCGCGCCGATGACCACCGACCTGATCGCCGGGTTGATTCCGGTGGGTATTGACGTGGTCACCGCGTTTGTGCCGTATTTCAAAAGCGGCCAGATCGTGCCACTGGCCGTCACCTCGGTGGGCCGCACGCCGCTTTTGCCCGAGGTGCCCAGCGTGGTCGAATTTGGCTACAGCAAACTCGTGCTGGACAACTTCTTTGGCCTCTCCGGCCCGGCCAAAATGCCTGCGGCCGTGGTGGCGCGTCTGAACACGGCGTGCAACGAAATCCTGGCACAGGCCGATGTCAAAAAGCGCATGCTGGACTTGGGCATCACGTCTACTGCGAGAAGTGCAGACGCCTTCACTGCGTATGTGCGCGCGCAGGTGGAAACAC
>JANNYX010000673.1:0-7947 GCA_031410295.1 Rhodoferax sp. | reverse complement strand
CGTGTGGCTCAACATGCACAAGGCCTGGATGGACAAGGTTGAAAAGGAGTCCGGCGGGCGCATCAAATTCGAGGGTTACCACTCCATGCAACTGGGCGGCACACCTGCACAGCTGTATGACCAGGTCAAAGACGGCGTGGTCGACATCACCTGGACCCTTCCCGGCAATTCCCCGGGCCGCTTACCGCGGAACGAAGTGTTCGAGCTGCCCTTCATGATGAACAACGCCGAAGCCACTTCCAAAGCCTATTGGGAGTTCCTGCAGACGCAGGCCCCCGATGAGTTCAAAGAGACCCAGGTCCTGGCGGTCAACGTGCATGGCCCCGGCTTCTTCCATTCGCGCGACAAACTAATCAAGTCTGCGGCCGACCTCAAAGGCATGAAGGTGCGCGGCCCAACCCGCCAGGTCACCAAGCTGCTGGGTTCATTGGGCGCCACACCTGTCGGCATGGCCCTGCCGGCCATCACCGACGCCATCTCCAAAGGCACCATCGATGCCTGCGTGTTGCCGTGGGAAGTGGTGCCGTCAATCAAGGTGCAGGAGCTGACAAAGTTCCATAGCGAGTTCCCGGCCGACAAGCCTGCCCTGTACACGACCACCTTCGTGATGGCCATGAACAAAGCCAAGTACGATGGCCTGCCGGCAGATCTGAAGAAGGTGATTGATGCCAACTCCGGCCTGGCCACGTCCGGCTGGCTTGGCAAAACCCAGCAGGCGGGCGATCCTGCAGGCCGCAAGTCGGCCACGGACCTCAAAAACACCCTGTACACGTTCAGCGCCGCAGAGTCGGACCAATTTGCCAAACTCTCATCGCATGTCGACGAAGAGTGGGTCGCTGACTTGAAAAAGCGGGGATTCGACGGTCAGAAACTGCTGGATGCCGCCAAGGCATTGATTGCCAAACACGGCAAAGCCTGATTTGGCCTGCAGCGATGAAAAGGCTCCCCAGGGGGCCTTTTTTTTTGCCCCTAAACTCGTGCGATGTTCAGAAGCCCCATCAAACACTGCAAGAACTGCGGCACTGCCGTGGTCTACCGCGTCCCCGACGATGGCGACATCAAAGAGCGCGCGGTGTGCCCGGCGTGCGGTCTGGTGCATTACGAGAACCCGCTGAATGTGGTGGGTACCGTGCCTTATCTTGGCGACAAGGTGCTGCTGTGCAAACGCAATATCGAGCCGCGCTGGGGCAAGTGGACGTTGCCGGCCGGCTTCATGGAACTGGGCGAAACCCTGGCGGAGGGCGCGGCACGCGAGACCGATGAGGAAGCCGGTGCACGGTTTGAAATGGAAGGTTTGTTTTCCATTTTGAATGTGCCGCGCGTGGGCCAGGTGCACCTGTTTTACCTGGCCCGGTTGACCAGCGACGTCTTTGCGCCGGGGATTGAGACCATCGAGGCAAAACTCTTTACCGAGGCGGAAATCCCGTGGGAAGAAATTTCTTTTCGCACTGTCAAGGAAACGCTGCAGCGTTATTTTGCCGACCGCAACTCCGGTGAGCTGAAAGTTCACACCGTCGATATCGTCTGACCGCCGGCCTCCTGGCTTTGCCGACCCGCATGCCCCTGCCCGCCATGTTGCCCAGTTACGTCGTGCTCGATCTGGAGACCACTGGTGGCAGCGCCAGCGGCGACAGCGTCACCGAAATTGCCGCCGTGCGTATCGACAACGGGCAGGAGACGCAACGCTGGACCAGCCTGGTCAACCCGGGTGTTCCCATTCCGTATTTCATCCAGAACCTGACCGGCATCACCGATGAAATGGTGGCTGACGCGCCGCGTTTCAAACAGGTGGCCGACACGCTGCTGGGCCTGCTCGAAGGCAGCGTTCTGGTGGCCCACAACGCCGGTTTTGACCACGGTTTTTTGCGCGGCGAATACGCCCGGCTGGGTTGCGAGCTGCGCATCCCCACGTTATGCACAGTGCGCTTGTCACGCAAGTTGTACCCCGGCTTCAAGAGCCATGGCCTGGACGCCATCATGCAGCGCCACCAGTTGCAAACCAACGCGCGCCACCGGGCCATGGGCGACGTTGAGATGGTGCTGGCCTGGTTGGCGCAGGCGCGCTCGGAATTCGGCGCCGATCGTTTGCAGGAGGCAGCGCAGGAGCTGCTGCAACCCCCCATGGGGCTGCCGGTGGACCTGAAAACACAGGTCGATGAAATCCCCGACACCCCGGGTGTGTACCTCTTTTTCGGCGAGACCCCGGTGCCGCTCTTTATTGGCAGCGCCACCAACCTGCGCCAACGCGTCACCAGCCATTTGCAATCGGCCTCCAAATCGGCCCGTGAACGCGGCATCGTGGCCAATACCCGGCGCATCGAAACACAGGCAACGGCGGGTGAACTCGGCGCCTTGATGCTGGCCAAGCGCCTGATTGGCGAAATGCAGCCGACCTATGGCCGCGCCAAACCCGTCCCCCAGGTGGACCTGCGCGCCCTGCACGCCTGGCCCCACACCGGCGCCATCGGTCTGCGCGAACACGACCCGGACAGTGGCCGCAGCGAAATTCATCTGTTCCAACATTGGCGCCATGTGGCGACGGTGCAGGACGACGGCGAGCTTGAAGCGGCGCTGTCAGAGCTGTCCGCAGGAACGCGCAACCACGCGCTGGACCTGGACGTGTATCGCCTGCTTGTCAAACGGCTGTTGTCGCCCGCACGGGACCGGGCGACTCTGGTTTATTTCCCGCCGGTCGCCACACAGCCCAGGTTTGAATGATTGCCGCGGCGCGGTAAAAAAATGCTGCGGCCGCCCAGGGCAATTCTGCGGGGAAACCGCCACGGACGGGGGACGCCGCATAATCAGGGCATGGCATCCAAGTCATTGACCCTCAGGCCGATCAGACCGATCAGACCGCCCCGGTTGGCCCTGCGCGAAAAAGCCGGCGAAGCGATCCTGAGCCTGGTGGTCAACGTGCCGCCCAGCCGGGAAGCCGGCGCCCAGGACGCGCTCCAGGCGCAACTGCGCAGCCAGACCATTGCCCGCGCGGCCGCGCGCCGGGCCAGCCTGCTGGCGGGCTCGATGGCGCTGCCACCCGGTCCGCTGGGCTGGCTCACCTTTTTGCCGGAACTGGTGGCGGTCTGGAAACTGCAGGGGCAGATGGTGGCCGATATCGCCGCAGTGCATGGAAAAAGCGCTGCGCTGAATCGCGAACACATGTTGTATTGTCTGTTCAAACATGTCTCGGCGCAGGCCTTGCGGGACGTGGTAGTGCGGGTGGGTGAACGTTTTCTGGTGCAAAAAGCTTCCGGTGCGCTGATGCAAAACATCGCGCAGAAGATCGGGCTGCAACTGACGCAAAAAATGGTCGGCAAGTCGCTGTCGCGCTTTGTGCCGCTGATCGGCGCCGTGGGGGTCGGCGCTTACGCGTATTTCGACACCACCCAGGTCGCCAAAAGCGCCATGGACCTGTTTTCCCGCGACGAAGCCCCGGCGCCTATTGAAGAAGCACCCGATGGCCGACAGTAAATGGGCTTTGTTTGCTATGTATTATATAGCACACCGTTGACTGGCAGCCAAGGCACCGGCCTGGCCAAGCCCCTCTGCGCCGCCAGGCATGCGAGCGACACAGCGCAGCGGCATCAGCCACGGGCAGATCCAGCGCCCAATCGCGCCGACACGGACAGACGCACTTCAAGACCGGGTGAGGCATTGCCGATGGTGAGCGTGCCACCATGCGCCTGGGCCACCAGTTTGCTCAGGTACAAGCCGAGGCCAACGCCGCCGGTGCTGCGCTGGCGCGAGTCGTCGGGCCGGTAGAAGGGCTCGGCGAGCTGCTTGATTTTCGATTCGTCCACGCCGTGCCCGTGATCCCGCACACTCACAAAAACATCCCCGGCGTCGCACCAAACCCGGACCTCGACAGGCTTGCCCGCAGACGGGTTATGGCGCAGCGCGTTGTCGATCAGGTTGCGCAAGGCCAGGCGCATGCGAACCGGGTCCATCGCGCAAAGGGGCATGGGTGATTGAATGTCCAGCTGAATGTTCAGTTGAGCGCCCTGCCCCGGCGAAAAACTGGCCAGCACCGTTTGCACCAATGCGCCCGGGTCGCAGGGCTCCAGTTTCAGCGCCGCATGCGGGCTGGCCAGGCGCTCGGATTCAAGCAGATCGGTGATCAGGCGCGCCATGTCTGCCAGGTCACGCAAAAGCGCATCGCGTTGCGATTGGGTGTCGGGCGATTCGGGCAGCAACTCGGTGTGGACGCGCGCACGGGTGAGCGGCGAGCGCAGCTCGTGGCTGATGGCCAGGAGGAGCCCGCGTTTGGCCTCCAGCATCTGGTGAATGCTCTGCCCCATGGTGTTGATCTGCCCCGCCAGCTCGCCCAGCTCGTCACGGCGGCGCTGCGGAATCGGCGTGGCAAAGTTGCCATCGCCAAACCGCTTTGCCCCTGCGCCGATGTCGTCCAGAGGTTTGAGCAGGCGCCGCACGTAAAGGTAGGCAATGGCCGTCAGCGCCAGTAGACTGGACAGCGTGATCCAGCCGGCGATGCCGGGACCGCGCCGCCAGTTGAGGTCGCCCAGGCCGAATGAGACAGTATGGCCGTCCGTGGTTTGGCGCTGAAGCAGGCGCGCGCTGTCACCATCGGCATCACCAAAACGGCTGACGTCATCGGCCTGCAGCCGGCCACGCTGCCAACGCTCATGCTGCGCCTTGGGGTGCGTGTCCAGTGTCACCAGGGGGCCTTCGATGCGCACCGAGATCGGCAAGCGCGCCGTCAGGGCCTGCGCCCGGGCCGGGTCCGGCGGCGTACCGATGTCTGCCGCCAGGCGATCCACGTAATCTGACAACAAAGGTTTGACAGCGTCGCGCCAGCCCAGCGCCATGGCCCTTTGCATACCGTGCAGGAAGGCCGCGCTCATGGCCAGGGCCAAGAGCAGGAACAGCGCCACCAGCCGCCATTTGAGTGAATGGCGCAGGCGGTGGCGCCAGGGTTTGGGGGTGGACGACCTGTTCACGATGACGTCAAGGCGTGTTGGATGGCAAGGGAGGTGGCGCCGCGGCGGCGGCCACACGTCGCTCCACCGCCAGCGAATAACCGGCGTTGCGCAAGGTACGGATGCAGTCCAGCGGCTCCAGCTTTTTGCGCAGGCGGCTCACCACAATGTCCACCGCGCGGGTGTACAGGTCGGCCTCATGCCCGCGCAGGTGGTTGAGGATGTCGTCGCGGCTGAAGACCTTGCCCGGCGACTTGGCCAGCAGCGTCAACAGTTCGTATTCCGTGCCAGTCAAATCTACCGGCTCCTGTCGGCGCAACACCGCGTGAGTGTCCAGGTTGATCGACAAGCCCTCAAATTCAAGCCGGTTGTTTTCAAGCGGCTGCGCCGTGGCCCGGCGCCGGCGCAGTACGGTTTGCAGACGAGCCACCAGTTCGCGCGGCTCAAAAGGTTTGGGCAGGTAATCGTCGGCGCCCAGTTCAAGACCGACCACCCGATCCATCACGTCGCCCCGGGCGGTGAGCATGATGATCGGGATTTCGCCAAAACCGTCGCCACTCTTGCGAATGGCGCGGCACAACTCGAAGCCATCCATTTCGGGCAGCATCACATCCAGAATCACCGCATCAAATCTGGCCCCCGACTCCCCGTTTCGCAACCTGGTCAGGCCGTCGCTCGGGCGAAGGGCTTGCACCAGCGTCAAGTCAAAGCGCTGAAAATAGGTGGCCAGCGGGGCGCCCAGTTGTTCGTCATCGTCAATCAGCAAAATCTGCGGCATGGAGCATTTTTACACTGCGGCGGCGTCACCATGGATCGGTGTCACGGGCCAGGCGCATTCCCCACAGCAGCAATGCCGCCGTCAATGCAAACCCGATTGAGTTTGGATCGTGCCCCATGAGGCGCGGCACGCCACCCGCGTCATGCAAGGCGCCGCCATACAACGGCATGGCCAACATGCTGGCAAAAAAAGCCATCAAAGAACCCAGACCAAGAAAGCCGGCCATGCGAATTCCGAACTGGCGGTCAAGCTGGTGGACCCAGACGAAATAAAGTCCCACTGCCGCATTGAGCGACAGCACGCCTATCGACCACACCAAGTGAAACCGCGCATGTCCCGGCCAGCCGGGGTGATAAACATGCGTTTCGTTGAAATCAAAAACCGATGGAACGATGGCCAGTATCAAAAAGGCCACCGTCATCATCAAGCGGCCAAGCCACTTGCGGTCCAGCGTCAAATCAGCCGCCCCAGCCACGGCGGCGGTTCATCAGGTCGCGGATTTGCTGCTGCTGCGCCGGGTTCAGGTTGTCATAAAAATCCGCGGCGGCGGCCAGAACTTCCGGGCTTTTGCTTCTGAGCGCACCGGTTTTTTCCTCGATCAAGGCCTGCGCGCGGGTTTTGTCGAGTTTGTCACCGGCCACCAGCGCCTGCAGTTCTGCCCGCGGGTCTTTGGTGGCGCCCATCAAGGCCGTGCGTTGCTCCTGCAACTTTGCCGCCAGAGTCGCCAGACGCTGCTTTTGCGCATCGTTCAGCTCGAGCTTCTTGCCCGCGTAGTCGATCATTTTGGCCTGGTGCTGTGCGCGTTCTGCATCAGTGCCGTGAGACGCGCCATGCCAGCCGTGGCGGCCCGAGCAAGCGCTCAAGCCTCCCATCAAGACACTGGCGCCGAAGACGCCAACCAAAGTTCGTTTGAGCCAAGGTTTCATGAGATTCCCTTTCAGGTGGTGTTGAACAGGCCTTGATGGTGCCTGCGCGCCCACTGGAAATCTTCTCTGTGCGGTCTCGGTTTGTTTCGTTTTATGTCGACCCAACGGCCATCCGCAGCGCTCAAACGACAGTGGCGTTGCTTGCTGATCTTAATAATTTATAGTCTTATTAAAATATTGCAAGACGCCACTGTATAAAGGCCGTCTAATATATTGAATTATTTGCTATGTTAGTAATAGCTATTATGATTAAAATATATTATTTTTTTTATTTAATTTTATTTTTAAACAGTTTATTGGCGATTCAGGAAAACGTTCTCCAGCACACGTCGCGTCTGCGCATCGGGCAGTTCAATAATGAATCACCCGCGGCACGCCGCCACCCGCAGCAATCACATCGCCATTGATTGCAATCGACTTGGGCGAGCACAAGAAGGCCACCACGTTGGCGACTTCTGATGCATCCACCAAGTGCTGGATCGAGTTGCCCTCGGCCATTTGTTTCTCCACCAATTCCACCGACACGCCTTGTGCCGCCGCACGTGCCGCCATCAGCGGCGCGGTGCGTTCCGTGCGCGTGAGGCCGGGGTGCACGACGTTGACGTTGATGCCAAACGGGCCCAATTCATCGGCCAGATTTTTAGTAAGCGCTGCCACCGACACGTTGCGCATGCTGCCCACGGCGTTGCCGGTTTGCCGCGCCGCCAGACCACTGATATTGACGATTCGGCCCCAGCGCTTGGCCTGCATGCCGGCCACGACTTCCTTGGCCACGCGGATGTAACCCATGACTTTGGTGTTCATCTCGGCATGGTAAAAATCGCCGCTGATCTCGGCCAACTTCGGTGGCGCGGCAAACCCTGCCGGCTCTGCCGCCGCGTTGACCAGGATGTCGATGCTGCCACCCAGCGTTTGCACGGCCTCAGCCACGGCGCGTTTGACCTGCTCGTCGTTGTTGGTGTCGCCGCTCACGCCAACGACCCTGCGGCCGGTTTGCGCTGCCAGCTCGACCGCAGCAACATTCAGTGACTGCAAGTCGCGCGCCAGCAGCGCCACGTCCGCGCCCTCCTGCGCCAACACCCGCGCGATCGCCAGACCAATGCCCTTGCTGCCGCCGGTGACGAGTGCGCGTTTGCCTTTGAGTTCGAGGTCCATGGCGTGCCTTGGTGAATATAAATTGAGGGCCGAATTGACGGTCAAATTGTTATTTTGGATACAGCCGTGCCACCAGCGCCTTGTCGCTCAGGGAGAGCTGTTTCGAATTCCCAATGGTCACACCGCCCGTCCATGACGGGGAAAACGCCATGGT
>JANNYX010000672.1:0-3128 GCA_031410295.1 Rhodoferax sp. | reverse complement strand
TTATGAGGTGACCGACCCGACCGTTGACAGCCAGATGATTTCCCTTCAGAGCTCGGGCGCAGACACCTTCTTCAACTTTACGGCGCCCAAACAGTCGGCCCAGGCGATCAAAAAAGCGGCAGAGCTGGGCTGGAAGCCAACGCATTACCTGGTGTCGTCTTCCAAATCTGTGGCCGCCGTGATGACGCCGGCAGGATTGGACAACGGTATCGGCGTGATATCGGCCTCCTACTCCAAGGACCCGACCGACCCGCAGTTTCAGCAAGGAAAGGAGTGGGACGACTACCAGGGGTGGATGAAAAAGTATTACCAGGCCGGCAATCTCACTGACTCGTTTAATGTGTCCGGGTACAACGTGGCGCAAACCATGGTTCAGGTGCTCAAACAGGCTGGTGACAACCTGACCCGTGCCAACATCATGCGACAGGCCGCCAATCTCGACATGACCCTGCCAATGCTGGTGCCGGGCGTGAATATAAAAACTGCCCCTGATGACTTTTACCCGATTGAACGTGAACAACTGGCCCGCTTCAACGGCAAGTCCTGGGAGTTGTTCGGCAAAGTGTATGGGCGTTGAAAAACTCAACCGTTGGGATGGTTTGTGGGCTTCAGGCCATGGGCCCGCAGCGCTTTCAAGGTACGGTCTCGGTAATCGCTGAGTCGATCCCAGCGGCTGCCGAAGTAGGCCTCATCAAAATTATTCGTATGCGCCAGCAGAGCCTTGAAATGCCCAGCAGCTTGGTCATGTTCACCACTTTCTTCCAGGGCCACAATCATCTGAATTCGCGATTCTGTAGCCCCCGGAAGCAGAGCCAAAGTTTGTGCAGTCAACTGGGTCGCCCGCCCCACGTCGCCCGATACCATGCACAGCCGCCCTTGGAGGGCGTACATGAAGCTGGCCGGAAAATCCGTCATGGCAAAGTAGGCTTCAATGCCAGCCTGGGCTTCATCCAATCGTCCCCCATACAGCAAGGCCGTGATTCGGTAAATCAGCGTGAACGGGTCGCCAGGCGCCAGCGCCAGGGACCGGTCAGATGCCAGCAAAGACTCTTCGAATTGCCCGTTGTGTTGCAGGGCCTCGGCCAAGCTGCTGTAGGCCAAGGCATAAGTCGGATCCAATTCAATGGCCCGTTGTGCTTCAAACAGAATTTCGTTGATGCGGGCGGGCTTCCACTGCCCGGTGTGGCAAGAGCGCAGGTCAAACAGATGTGAACTGGCCAACTCGCGCCAGGCGCGCCCATAAGTGGGGAACATTGCCACCGCTTGGTTCGCCAAATCCAAACTACGGCGGGTGCCTGCGACGGAGAGGGTCAAATTGCTGATTTGCGCACGTGACACCAAATCATAGGCATCGAGTGACTCAGGCGGGCGCATGAGGGCCTGGCGCATGCTGAACTCGTCGAAGTTCCCGTGGATTGCCCCCGCCAGCCGCCGCAACAAGCTGGCCATCTGATTGTGGAAATCCGCAAATTTGAATTGCCTGCGTTCGGACCAGACGATTTCGTCATGCCTGCCGTCCACCATTTCCAGCGACCAGTCGATGGTGTCCTCCAGGAACTGGACCTGGCCACATACGACAAATCGGGCCTTCAGCTTTTCGCACAGTTCCTTGCTGCCAAGGGTTTGGCCTTTAAGCGCAAACGACGACATGCGGCTGATCACCCGCAATGCCTTGTGGCGCGCCAGTTCAGAGATCAAATCACCGGCGAATACCATGGCCAATCGCTCCGAGCGCTCGTCGCCGTGCAGGCTGCTGAAAGGCATCACCGCGATGGCGGGGGTTGTGAAATCTATCGGGCCCGGTGACTGAGGCGCAACCGCTGCAATCGGTGTTGGTGTTTTGAATAGCGGGTTGTTTGGCGGCGCGGTGGCTACAAGCCGGTATCCCCGCCGCCGCTCGGTCTGCAAGTTCGCATGGTTTATGTCGCCAATCGCAGTGCGAATCTCGCCGATGCATTGCACCAGAGAATCGTCGGTGACGGCGACGCTGGGCCAGACCATGTTGACCAAGTGCTCCTTGGTCATCACTGCGCCATTGGCTGCGATCAGGCATTCCAGCACTTTGAGCGTCTGGGCCCGCAGCCCGACCCGCTCGCCATTACCGGCGCGCAGGACTTGGGTGGTCGGGTCAAAGGTGCAAGCGCCAAGCTGGATCATTGGCGGATTGTAGGCAGCTTTCGGTGCTATCCAGGCCATGACTGAAAAGTATTACTATGGTAGTATTCTTGATCGAATTTTCCATCTGACTAGGAGTCCCCGTGCCCACTTTATCCGTCAAACTCCCCGATGAGACCAAGCGGCGGCTGACCCGCCTAGCGCTGGCACAGGGTGTCACCGCCCACGCCCTGATGGTCAACGCGATTGAGGTCACTTTGACAGGTGCGCAGAACCGCCGGTCTTTCGTTGCCCTGGCCCTGCTTGCGCGCAAAAAGGCCTTGGCATCTGGCCAGGTGATGGAGGGCAAGGCTTTTTCCAGCTACCTCAAGTCAAAAGTCCGGGGCGGCAAAGCAGCGCGGCCTGGATCGGTCGGGATCGACAGCTTGATCCCGATTTCCTCTTCCAAATGACCGTTTGGGCCCTCGCTCCGAACGCCGCTGACGATCTGGAGCGATTGACGGATTTCTTGATTGAGAGTTTCCCTGACTCTGCCGTGGCAACGGTCGATCTGGTGACCGACGCGCTCACCATCCTGGAGCGCCATCCCCTGATGGGGCGCCCTGTTGAGAACGGCCTGCGGGAATTGATCATCTCGCGCGGGAAGTCCGGTTATCTGGCGCTGTATGAGTACGATGAGGTGGCGGATATGGTCCTGGTGCTCGCGGTGCGGCATCAAAGAGAGCTGGGGTACTGAGGGGCCGATGTCCGGGCCCGGCCTGTCAGACATCAAGTGCCCCTCTTCAATGCGACTCTCCTTTTGCAAGGCCAGTGTCCGAAATACCTCTCCGAGGTGTTTTCGCAATTCCCCAAAAAGCAGCTTTCTCCAGCCCTTTGGTATAAACACGGTGTGGTACTTGCACTCCCATTTCGTGTGTTTTAGGCTTTCAGTTTTGTCCATCCAGTTTATCCTTTCGTTTGCTTGGCGGCTCACGATTGAGAGTTTCTGCGATGGACACCTGCCTACGTACACG
>JANNYX010000671.1:0-1503 GCA_031410295.1 Rhodoferax sp. | reverse complement strand
CTTCCACCAGCACCGCAATGTTGCGCCCGGCCACCACCTGAATCACGACTTTGCGCACCGCAATGCCCAGCAGGTCTTGCGTCAGCGGCTCGTAGGGGATGCGTTCGTACTCCCGCTCCAGCGTTTCTCGGCGCACCAGGTGCACGATCAGTTTCAGGCGCATTTTGCGGCGCACCGCGGTTTCGCCAAAAATCGCCCGGATGTCCAGAAGACCGATGCCGCGCACTTCGAGCAGGTTTTGCAGCAGCTCCGGGCAGCGCCCTTCGATGGTGGTCTGGTTGATGCGGAAAAGGTCCACCGCGTCATCCGCCACCAAGCCGTTGCCGCGTGAAATCAGTTCCAGCCCCAGTTCACTTTTGCCCAGGCCCGATTCGCCGGTGATCAACACCCCCAGGCCCAGAATGTCCATGAAGACGCCGTGCATCGACGCGCGGTCGGCGAAATGTTTCGAGAGGTAAGCGCGCAGCACGTCGATGACGGTGGCCGACGACTCGGCCGTTGAAAACATCGGAATTTGCGCACGCTCACACATCGACAACAACGCATCCGGGGCTTTTTGCCCGTCCGCCACGATCACGACGGGCGGCTCCAGCGTGACGATGCGTGAAATGCGCCGCGCGCAATCCGCCTCATCGGCGTTGGTGATGTAGGCCATCTCGCGCACACCCAGAATTTGCACGCGGTAGGGGTGGATGTAGTTGAGGTAACCGACCAGGTCCGCGCCAGAACGCGCCGCGCGCACCGCCACTTCGTCAAACCGGCGCTCGGACGCGCCCAAACCCGCCTGCCACTCCCATTTCAGCCGTTCGCGAAACTCCTCAAACAGGACATCTGCACTGACAGCGGTGGGTTTCAAGGACCGTTGGACCGGTTTAAGCCCGCTCAGGCCACCATCGCCGACTGCCAAGCGTGGATCAGGCCATGCAGGTGCGCGGCGTCAGGGCTGCCGGTGAGCAGCGCGCGCAGGGCGACGTCGCTCAACATCTCGGCGATTTCCGACAATATTTCAAGGTGTTTCTGTGTCGCCGCTTCGGGCACAAGCAGAAAGATCAGCAGCCCGACAGGTTGTTCATCGGGCGCGTCAAAACCGATCGGTTGCGCCAATTTCAAGATGGCGGCGCAGGGTGTTTTGAGTCCTTTGATGCGGCCGTGTGGAATCGCCACGCCATGTCCAAGGCCCGTGGAGCCAAGACGTTCCCGCGAAAACAGGCTGTCGGTGACAAGCGCCCGGCCCAGGCCATTCAGGTTCTCAAACAGCAGTCCGGCTTCTTCAAAAGCACGTTTCTTGCTGGTCGCCTCGACGTCAACAAGCACGTGTGTTGCAGGCAATATGGTGGCTAATCGGTTCATCTGACGGAATTATGCCGATAAAAAAGCCGCCTGTTTTGGCAAGCGGCTCTAGCCGTGTTCCCACGCACTTCCTTTTCGTGTCTTCTTTGCCCGGGCTGGGCGTTTTTCAGTGTCACTGCTTGGTGCAGTCTGGAGGCGACCCGGCGGAAAAAC
>JANNYX010000670.1:0-3908 GCA_031410295.1 Rhodoferax sp. | reverse complement strand
AATACGTCCCCGCTCTTCCTGAGGCCGGGCGCATTGGTGCCGAGGCCCTGCTCAGCGCCGAACTCGCCGGGCTGCCCGGCGCCGATGGTCGGCACGACAAAATCCATCACCCACTGGGCCGTGGCCTCGTCGAACCAATCGGCGTCTTTGCAACTGGTTTGGCGGGCCATGGCAAATTGCAGGACGTGCATGAATTCGTGCGCAACGATGCTTTTCGCCAGTGGCCGTCCGTCTGTAAGGGATCGGCGGATGGCAAGAAACTCGATGCTTTCACTGTTCAAAACGATGTAGGAGGGCCGGTTGGCGCAGGCGTTTTGACCCGGTAGTGGCTCATACCCGACGGTCCAGGCACCCAGCCCGCCGAGTGCGGCGGCGGTGTAATAAATGTCCACGGCGCCATCACCGCCATTGCAATTCTCATTGGTGTCGGCCAGCGGGAAGCGGTTCAAGAGCGCGGTCTGGGCGGCGTAGGCTTCCTCGGCGACGCTGGCGATCAGCGTCGCCATTTCGGCACTTCGCGCGTTGTCTGCGGGATCCAGCGACTTGAGGTAGAAGACATTGAAATGCGCCGTGGAGGAGCGTCCATACCAGTTGGGCAGGCGCTGCGCTTCGCAGTTGACGGTGGACGGGGCGAGCGCCGCCTTCTTCGGCGTGCCCGAACTTTGCGCGACCACGCGGGCTGCCGCGTTGCCCTGCGGCTCGGGTGTGAGGCCCAGGCGCTGGGCGAACCAGCTGTTGGCATAGATCGGCGGAATCAGGAACGGCCGCAGCTGGTCCTGGGTGGCAGGCGACAAGTCGGCCACCGTCGTCCAAAGTTCGCGCAGCAGCAGGTGATCAGAACCGGTTGACGGCGCGCCTTCGAATTGCGCGGGCAATCGGCCGTCGCCAAAAAGGGCGAAGACGCGGTAGGTCAGCGCCTGTTCTGCGGTGATCGATTTAGCCGCTAGCGCCTGTGCGATGAGCGCTTCGGAGCTGGCGTCGGGGGTGGCGCCGCTGGTGTTGTAAACCGTCAATAAGGTGGTCGCCGTGGTCGCGGCAGAACTTGCGCTGATGGTGGCCGTGCCCTTTTTCAGGGCCGTCACCAGCCCCTGTGCATCTACGCTGGCGACGGTGGTGTCGCTTGACGACCAGGTTACCGCCCCGGGCGCGCGCAGCGCCAGCAGGGCGCCTTGATCACCCATCGCCAGTGCCAACCGGGCTGGCACTAGGTTGAAGGTGGCGCTGCCGGGCACGATGACCACAGGGGGAGTGACGGCCGGCGCCGTCGGGCCGCTGCTTGAGCCGCCACAGGCCGAGAGAAGCACCGCGATCAAGCCGATGCACAAGACGCCGCGCCAGGCAAGAATCATGTAAGGCAAGACGCGCCGCCAATTCGGGCGCGGATGGGTGCCGTGTGGGGCGCAATTTCCGCTGGATAAAACCGCCAGGCGACCACGCGCCGTGCTGTGTCTGGCAATGCCTTGTGTTCCCATGATTTATTGCTCCCTGTTTTTAGCCAGTGGCGGGACCCTTGCGGCGCGGTCACCACGGGACGGACAACGGAAAACGAAAAGTGAACGACGGAAAACGAATTACGAATAACGAAAGGGGAAACCTGGCCGCAGTCAGCCCAGTATCATGCGAGCGCCGGCTGCGGTCAACCAAAACGGCAATAACTTCGGCGGTCAGTGTGGAAGGTTTTTGAGCGAGACATCAGCGTTGAAAAGTCCTGTTCTAAAGGTAGCTTATAATTAGTAATGTATAAATTTAAATCTAAAATGCTATATTTTACATATCATACTAATCAATCTATTAGACGGCCTTACGTAGTGAAATTCGTATAAAAATAATTTTAAACACATATTATTGTTATGACTGAGCGCCTGCCCGCGTTACCCGCAAGGCGAGACCTGCTAAAACTGGCGGCCACATCAGCAGCGCTGACGGCGGCCAGCCTTTGGCTGCCTGCCAGCAGCTGGGGCCAGCCACGTCAGCCCAGTTTCAGCAGCAACCCCTTCTCCCTGGGTGTGGCCAGCGGCGCGCCATCGGCAGACGGCGTCGTGCTCTGGACGCGCCTGTTGCCGCAGGGCTTGTTGGCCACGCCGCTTGGGCCGGACGACATCACGCTGCGCGTCGAGATCGCGCTCGATGACCAGTTCAAACAAATCGTTCAGCAAGGGGCCGCAACGGCGGAGGCGGCGCTCGCGCATTCGGTGCATGTTGAAGTGGCGGGGCTGGCGCCCAACCGCTGGTATTTCTACCGCTTCCACGCCGGCGACTTCACCAGCGGCGTCGGGCGCACGCGCACCTTGCCGGCGCCCGAGGCGAAGGTCGACAAACTTCGCCTGGCCTACGCCTCCTGCCAGCGCTGGGAGCACGGCTACTACAGCGCTTACCGGCACATGGCGCAGGAACAGTTGGACATGGTCATGTTCCTGGGCGACTACATCTACGAGTACGCAGGCGCCGCCAATGCGGTGCGCAACGTCACTGGCGGCTGGGTGCAGACGCTGGACGACTACCGCGCCCGTTATGCCCTGCACAAGGGCGATGCGGACCTGCAGGCCGCCCACGCCGCCTGCCCCTGGCTGCTGTGCTGGGACGATCACGAAGTGCACAACGACTATGCCGGTGACACGGCAGGCTTCACGTCGAACAATGAACCGGCCTACAGCGGGACCTTTGCAGAGCGGCGTGCCAGCGCCTACCAGGCCTGGTACGAACACATGCCGGTGCGCGCCAGCGTGCTTACGCGCGCTCTGGCGGGGTTGAAAGAGGGCGCTGAAATGCGCATCGTGCAAAACCTGCGCTGGGGCCAGCTCGCCCATCTGATCTTGCTCGACCCGCGCCAGTACAAAGACCCGATCGTCTGCACACGCGATGGCCGTTTGGGCTCCAGTACGTTTGACCCGGCCACCTGTGCCGCCTTAAGCGACCCCAACCGATCGCTGCTCGGAAAAGCGCAAGAGACCTGGCTGGACGAGCAACTGGGCCAATCAAGCCAGGGCTGGCAGGTGCTCGGGCAGGGCTCGCTCCTGGGCCCGCGCGATTTCAAATCCGGGCCGCAAAAAACCCTGTGGAACGACGGCTGGGACGGCTACCCGGCGGCGCGTGACCGGCTCTCAGATTCACTGCGTCGCAACGTGGCGTCCAAAGCCGGGCGAACGGCGGTGGTGCTGGGCGGTGACGTGCACGAAAACTGGGTCGGCCAGGTCAAGGCCAACTACGACGACAAGCAATCTGCCAATGTCGGGGTCGAATTCTGCGGCACCGGCATCACCTCGCGCAGCAACAATGCCGCCCGAAATGTGGTCGATGGCTGGCTCGCCGAAAACCCGCATTTCAGCTTTGCCGACAACCAGGCCAAGGGTTACGGCGTGTGTGAATTCACGCTCGGGAAGTTGACGACGACGTTGCGTGTTGTGGATGACGCAACAAGGCGCGACGCCAACGTTGCCACCCTGGCTTCGTTTGAGGTGAAAGCGGGCAAAGCGGCGGTTGAGCGCGTCTGAGCGCAAGTGCAAATGCAACCGAAAACGGAACGCGAACAATACGCAAACACTACGCAAAAGTAACGCAAGCGAAACGCAAAAGCACGCCGCCAACCGGCCATCCCACCATTTCAAACGGAGATTCACCATGACCGCCACCAGTTCCACCAGTGCCATCAGCGCCACGCCGACTGCCATCGTGCAATGGCATGCTTACGCCCAATCCCGCAACATCGCGCTGCTGGCCGATCTGCTGGACGAACACGTCACGTTCCAGTCACCCGTCGTGTTCACGCCGCAAGCCGGCCGCGCCATCACCACAAAATACCTTGCGGCCGCGATGCAAGTGCTGGGCAACGAGAGTTTTGTCTACAAACGAGAGTGGTACGCCGAGACTTCAGCGGTGCTGGAGTTTGAAAGCACCCTTGACGGCATTCT
>JANNYX010000669.1:0-4718 GCA_031410295.1 Rhodoferax sp. | reverse complement strand
CCCAGACTGTGCCGTGGGCACGGCATTATGGCGAAACGCCCTATCGGGGTTATTTTGTGACGAAACCCTCCCTGTAGTTCAATGGATAGAACGAGTGCCTCCTAAGTGCTAGATACAGGTTCGATTCCTGTCGGGGGGACCAAATTCTGGCGTCAATTCAAAACGCGTAAAACGGCCCCGCGCCCACGGGTGACGGCATGCCTTCAATCCCAAAAAACACTCTGCGCCCGTAGAAGAACGGCAAACCCCAGTCAAAGCTGGCAGCAGTGCCAAATGTGCCGGCAAGGTTTGGCAGCACCGGATTGGAGCTGGTAAATGAATTCACCGCGTGGTCGACATTGAAGCCAACCCTGATCGTTGAGCCGTTGCTTCCCACCATGGTCGCGGTAAGCGCTGTCAAACTGGCCGGGCAATAAAAACCACTGGCGCCTGAACAAAGTGGCAATGTTGCAGTGTCGAAATAAAGACCGTTGGAGCCGGAATCAATAAAGCTTCTGGCCATCGAACGGCCCTCAAAAATAGTAGTGACGTTGCCGCGCGAATCGGCAGTCAAAACCCGCCCTTGCACTGGCAGCGTATTGGGCCGGGTGCCAATGCCAAACACCATCTTTCCCGAAAGACCCGGGGCCGGGTCAGTGCCGACCGCAGGCAACTCGATGGCTACACCATTGTTGTCCGAGGCGAACATGGGTATCGGGTTTTGTGCCTGCTGGTTGCGCGACACGATAGTGCCCCGCGCCGTTGCGCACGAGGAACTTGTACAGGTGTAATAAAAACCGTTCAACGGATTGCTCTCACAGGCCGAACCGCAGTCGTCCTTGAACAAGCCGATACCCAAAATTCCGTTGGCACCGAGCGTATCCGGTGCGGTGATCTCGGTTCCGCTCGAACAATTGGAGGCCAGACTGCGAAAAGCGGGATCGGCAATCAGTTGAACGGGAAGATTGCTTACAGCCTTGGCGCCCAGTTTCACATCCGCCAGGGCAAGCGGTCCCCAGGCGAAGGAATTGTCGACAAATTGCACGCATCCCAATAGTGGCTGGCCACCCGGGGCGCTGATGGCACGCAGTCCGAGCGCCGGATTGAGAAGGGTCGAGAGTATGCGCAACCCGGTTGAACCGGTGTCAACCAGCACATGGACAATGGTCTGGCAATTCGCTGAATTGCCTGCCTGGCAAATCGTGACGTCGGTATACAAACGATTGGCGTTGTAGCCAGTGCCGGCCGGTCCGCTGTCAACGTAGACCCGATGCTCGTTGGGCCCTGTTGGAACAATTGCCTGCGCGGATGTACCACTGCTTGCGCCGCCACCGCAACCGGAAAGCAGCATCACCAGAGCCCACAATAGGCTGGTGCAAACGGCAGATTTACTGCAGAAGGTCATCGATGGCAACTCCGGCTGGCACCATGGCCGGTGCATAGGCATAACCCTCAAACGCGCGCATGCGCCCGCTCGACCGCATCACCAGGCCGTCGTTGTTCACAATCACGGTTGATGTTCGCACAACACTGGCGCGCGCCTGTACCGCCGCTTGATTGAAAGTTGTGAAATACACCCCCAATAGACTCGCCAGGTCGGGTAATACCGGGCCACGCCAGGTGACAGCAAACACCATGCCTTGCGCAGTTGCAATTTCCTTGACCGTGGTGCCGCTGCCCAGTTGAAACTCATGGACCTGGTAGGGCCTGTCAAGGCTTGCAGGTATCGCTGCCTGAAGGCTTTCGTTGGGGTTTGCAGACTTCTGCCTTGCGGCCATTGGCGTCTGGGTGTTTTCGCCAAGCACGGCAAACGCCGACGCAGCCATGCCCGACAGCAACGCCGTCGCCAGCGTTTTTCGGAATTTTGACGTCATCGGCAACATGCTTCAATCACCTCACGCACCAACGCATCAGGTGCACCAGACACTTTACCCTTGCCCGGACCATCAATCACGACAAACCTGATGTCGCCGCCTTCGGCTTTTTTGTCATGGCGCATCAAGGCAAGGTAACGCCCGGCATTGTCGCAAGGTGCGCCGGATTCCCGCTCAACCAGCGACGGGCCACGGGTCGGCAAGCCGGCTTTTTCGATCAGGGCGACCAGTCGCTTCACCAACACCTCATCCACCAGTCCCAAACGCAACGACAAATTGGCCGCCATCACCATGCCACAGCCAACCGCCTCCCCATGCAGCCACTCTCCAAATCCAAGGCCGGCTTCAATCGCATGCCCAAAAGTGTGGCCAAAGTTCAAGGTGGCCCGAAGGCCAAAATCCCGCTCATCCTGCGCTACGACGCGAGCCTTGATTTCGCAGCTTTGTATGACGGCATGCGCCAACGCGTCAGCGTCGCGCGCCAGCAATGCGTCGATATTGGCCTCGATCCAGTCGAAAAACGCCATGTCTGCAATCGGGCCATATTTGATTATCTCGGCCAATCCGGCACTGAGCTCCCTGCCGGGTAATGTTGTGAGCGTGTTCAGGTCGCACACTACCTTGAGCGGCTGGTAAAAAGCGCCAATCATGTTTTTTCCCATCGGATGATTGACGGCCGTTTTACCACCGACCGATGAGTCCACCTGTGCCAGCAAGGTTGTCGGTATTTGAACAAAAGGCACCCCGCGCATGTAACATGCGGCAGCGAAACCGGTGATGTCGCCGACAACGCCGCCACCCAGCGCAAACAAGATGGTCTTGCGATCACACTGGTTAGCCAACAACGTGTCAAAAATCAGATTCAAAGTCTGCCAGGTTTTGTGTTCCTCACCGTCCGGCAGGATTACTTGGCTGATCTGCTTGAATCGGCCTTGAAGTGATTCGATCAACCCCTGCGCATAGATCGGCCCAACCGTCGCATTCGTGACGATCAAAACACAAGCGGCATTTGGCAAGTCTTCCCAGGTATTCTCGTCGCGCAGAAGACCGCGCCCAATCTGAATAGGGTAACTGCGTTCGCCCAACTTTATGTGAACTCTGGCCCCGGCGGTTGACGTTGACCCAGGTCGGGTCGGGATATGTTGCATAGCCCGATAGTTTATGGTCCCTTTTTACCTGACGTGCCAGTGATGGTGAACCGGAGGCAATAATAGTTTCATCAAGGGCGGGGGAGAACGCCAGCCAATTCCAGTTGCATGACAATCATGTTGACCAAGGTCGCCACGGAAGGCCGTCCGGTTTCCAGTAAAAAATGGGCCGTTTCACGGTACAGGGGGTCCCGTACCAAAAATAAATCCCGCAAGCGACCCAGCGGGTCGGAAACCTGAAGCAGCGGCCGATTCAGGTCGTGGCGCAAGCGTCGAAATAACTCGTCAGGCGTCGACTTCAAGTAAATTACTTGACCGCGATCACGCAGGTTGTTGCGGTTGGTTGCCCGCAAGACTGAGCCGCCGCCGGTCGATAGAACACCATTGTGTGTGTTTGTAAGGTCATCGAGGACTTCCTGCTCAACATCCCGGAAACGCTCTTCACCTTCGCGTTCAAAATACTCGCGAATTGAACACCCCAATCGCGTCTCTATGGCGTGGTCTGAGTCAACAAATGCAAGTTGGAGCCGCCGGGCAAGCTGCCGTCCGACAGTGGACTTGCCTGAACCGGGCAGGCCGACTAGGGATATCTGCACCTCAACGCCAAGCTATTGCTTCGGCCCGATGAAGTATCAAGCCGCATAACGCACCCGGCGATCCTGGAAATAGGCAATCACGCGCTCGGGGGTTCTGTCCAGCATCGCCATGTGTTCGTTGGCAGCTTCGCGTAACCTGGCCTTGGTTCGCACCGGAACACGCTTGCCCATCTCCTGCTTCAGGTCCGCATTAAGCCGCTCTTCAGGGTTCAGTTGTGAGCTGTAGCTGGGCAAGTAGAACAGTTCAATTTGATCGATTCTGTCTGCTACCCACGCCTTGACGATTTTGCTGTGGTGCACCCGCAGATTGTCCAGAATCAGGAAGACTTTTTTGCCCGCGTCTTTGATCAGTGAGACCAGGAATTCAATGAGCTTGTCTGCATCAAACGCATCGTCAATGATCATCCAGCGCGCTTTTCCCTGGTTGGTCACGGTGGCAATCATCGAGAGCTTTTGACGGGTGCCTCCCACAGTCTTGGCGACCGGTGTTTTGCCCATCGGCGCAAAGCTTCTGCCACGCACGTCGGTGTTGACCAGCGCGGTCTCATCACCCCAGTGAATCTCGGCCCCTTCAGAGCGGGCGCGTTGTTCGATGGCGGGGTATTCACCTTGCAACCAGGCTTGCACGGCCTGGGGGTTTTGTTCATAGGCGCGCTTGATGGGTTTTTGCGGCGTGAAGCCCCAGCGCTTGAGGTATTTGCCCACGCTGCGCACGTGCAGTTTGATGCCGTACTCCTGCTCGATGAGCTGGCCTACGGCGGCACGGCTCCAAAGAAAGAAGTCCATCTTGAGTTGCTCGGGGCGGTTGTCGATGATGGTGCGCTGGATACTGTCTTCCTGCACCTGCGTGAGGATGCGCCCGCTGCCTGTGCTGCGTCCACGCAGGGCCGGTCGGATCGCGTGCCAGCCGCCTGCTTCAAACCGGTCGATGCAGGCGCGTACCGCCGGGTAGCTCAAGCCCGTCATGTCAACGATTTGCATGATCCCGATGGCCTTCTTGTGCAGCCTCACGACTTGCTTGCGCCGCTCGTGCAGTTGCTCCAGGGTTTGCTTTCGCGCGTTTTCTTTTTCCATCACTCTTGGATGATGAAAACTCAGAAAAATTCATACTTATTTGGGCC
>JANNYX010000668.1:0-3797 GCA_031410295.1 Rhodoferax sp. | reverse complement strand
GCTTTGGCAACATGGCCAAGCAAGCGCAATGGCTGGCCGCTGTCAACCCCGGCTGCAGCATCGGCCAGCAAATGCAGGGGCAGATGGGTGACGAAAGGAAAGCCGTCGTCATCGTTGCTGATGAGCGAGGCCAGCGGGTAGGCGCGCATCAGTTCGGCAGCGTGAGCCGCGTCCTGGGAATTGAAATGCGGTGGCAGGTACATCGGCGTTGCAGCGCGGCGCTATCGTCAGACCTTGACCATGCAAAACGCGCACAGCTTGTTGCCATCGAGGTCGCGGAAATAGGCGCCATAAAAACCACCGCCCCGGTTCCCGGGTGCGCCTTCGTCTTTGCCGCCAAGTTCCAGCGCCTTGGCATGCAGGCTGTCAACCTGCGCAGACTCTTTGTAAACAAGGCTGATCATGGTGCCATTGCCGACCGTGGCGGGCAGGCCGTCATGCGGCGTCATCACGGCAAAACAGGGCTTGTCCCAAGTGGCGCCCCACGCCACGCCGCGCCCGAATTGGCCGAGTTGTTTGATGCCGACCACGTCAAACAAAGCGTCGTAAAACGCGGCCGCGCGCGTAAGGTCGTTGGTGCCAACGGTGGTGTAGCCGATCATGGTGTGGGTGCTCCCGGGTGTTGAATGGCAGAACTGGCGCCATCAAAGAATAAGATATTACAATTCATGTGTAAAATAAAATGGCGATAGGCCGTCAGTATTAGTTATAGTATTGCAATATAAATGATAGTGTTTTAGATTGAAAAATAGTAGTTAATACATTTAATATAGCTTTTCAACGTATTTTCTAGTACCAACTATCGTGAAAAAGTCTGACTACCGCACCAGTATGCCGTGGCGCCGGGCATTTACAAAACGCTGAAAGCCATTCAAGTCTCAGAGTGGAATTCTAGAGGTCCTTTTCGACGCGATCGCCATTGGAACCTATGTGCGGCATCGAACGGACACGAACACCAGCACCGCGCATCCTCCTGGCCATGACAACCAACATGCAGGCTCTGGTGTACCTCGGCCCTGGCCAGAAAAACCTGGAAATCCGCCCTAAACCGGCCCTCCAGACGCCGTCCGACGCCATCGTTCGCATCACCCGCACGACGATTTGCGGCACCGATTTGCACATCCTCAAGGGCGATGTGGCGAGCTGCAATCCTGGCACGATCCTGGGCCACGAAGGGGTCGGCGTCATCGATTCCGTGGGCGCGGGCGTGACCACCTTCAAGCCCGGCGACGCGGTGTTGATTTCCTGCATCAGCGCCTGTGGCCGCTGCGAGTTTTGCCGCCGCGGCATGTATTCACACTGCGCCACGGGCGGCTGGATCCTGGGCAACCGCATCGATGGCACACAGGCCGAATTCGTGCGCATTCCCCATGCCGACACCAGCCTGTACCCGACCCCTGCCGGTGCCGACGAAGAAGCGCTGGTCATGCTCAGTGACATCCTGCCCACCGGTTTTGAGTGCGGTGTGCTCAATGGCAAAGTCAAGCCAGGCTCAAGCGTGGCGATCGTCGGGGCCGGGCCGATTGGCCTGGCAGCATTGTTGACCGCGCAGTTTTACGCGCCGGCAAACATCATCATGATTGACCTGGACGACAACCGGCTGGCTGTGGGCAAACGTTTTGGCGCCACCGCCACCGTCAACAGCGCCCATGGCGACGCAGCCGCGCAAGTGATGAAACTCACCGGCGGGCGCGGGGTGGACACCGCCATTGAGGCGGTGGGCATACCCGCCACCTTTGAGCTGTGCCAGGAGATCGTGGCGCCCGGCGGCACCATCGCCAACGTGGGCGTGCACGGCGTCAAGGTCGATTTGCATCTGGAAAAACTGTGGTCGCACAATGTGACCATCACCACCGGACTGGTCGACACGTTCTCCATCCCGATGCTGCTCAAAACGGTGCAGTCCAGGCGCATCGATGCCAAACAACTGATCACCCACCGCTTCAAGCTGGGCGAGATACTGCAGGCCTATGACACTTTCGGCAAGGCCGCCGACACCAAGGCGCTGAAGGTGATCATCGAGGCCTGAGTGGCGCAGGGCGGCGTTTTTCCATTTGGGCCGTCTGTGCCATCTGTGCCATTGGCCACGGCCTTGTCAGGCGCGCGCGCGCAGCCTCTGCCGGCAGCGAACAGCCAGTTTTCTGGCCTCCTCCAGCAACAGCACCGATGAGGCGACGCCTGTAGCGATGCCCCAGTCAGCCCACGCCATGCCAGTGGCGCCGAACAGGCTGGACGCTGGCGGCCATTGCGTGGCCAGGACCTGCAGGCCCAGCGTGGCGCCCAGGGAGACCCACAACATTCGGTTGCTGAATAACTGCGCATTGAATGCCGACCCGGTTTCGTTGCGGGCGTTGAACACATTGAAAAACTGGAACAGCACAAAAGTCGTGAAGGCCATCGTCAGGGCGCGGTCCTGGCCACCCGTCTGCAGGCCCCAGGCCAGCACCAGAAGCGTCCCCGCCATCATCGTCGCGCCGCAGGCAAAAATCCGCAACACGCGATGCAGTGGCAGGATGGCCAGGGCGCGTGGCCGTGGCGCCTCGTTCATGATGCCGGGGCGGGCGCCGTCCAGCGCCAGCGATACGGCAGGCGGGCCGTCCATGATGATGGCAATCCACAATATTTGCAGCGCCGTGAACGGCTCGGGCAGGCCCAGCAATGGCGCGGCAAAAACCGTCAGGATCGCGCCGATGGTGGTCGAGAGCTGAAAGCGGACAAATTTAAGGATGTTGTCGTACAGCGTGCGCCCGTGCCGCACCGCGGTGACGATGGTGGCGAAGTTGTCGTCAGTCAGCACCATCGTGGCCGACGCCTTGGCCACTGCCGTGCCGCTGATCCCCATGGCCACGCCAATATCGGCCTGCTTCAGGGCTGGCGCGTCATTGACGCCGTCGCCCGTCATCGCCACCACGTGGCCTTTGGCTTGAAGCGCTTTGACGATTGCGACCTTATGGCCAGGCGTTACCCGCGCGAACACCGCCACGGCTTCGACGCTGTCTGCTAGTTCCGGCCCCGCCATGCGGTCAAGCTCTGCCCCTGACACAGCGCGCCCTTCAAGCCCGAGTTCAACGGCAATCGCGCTGGCCGTGGTTTGATGGTCGCCGGTGATCATCTTGACGGCAATGCCGGCCTGGCGGCATTCGGCAATGGCCTGCCTGGCCTCGGCACGCGGCGGGTCCATCAAGCCGACCAGGCCGATGCAACGCAGCTCAGCGACCCATGGCGACAGGTCTGCGGCGGCGTCGAACTCGCCAGCTTGCAGCGTGCGCGATGCGACCAGGAGCCCGCGCAGTCCGCGCTCGCCCAGCGCCTGGTAGTCCGCATTGATCCGTTCGCGCCCGGGTGCGTCAAGCGCGCCTTCACCCGCTGCGCTTTGCAGCGTGGCACAGCGCGCCAACAGCACATCTGGCGCGCCTTTGACAAACAGCTGCACCTGGTCGCCGTCCCGGTGAAAGGTGGCCATGAACTTGTGCGCCGCATCGAACGGCAATTCGGCCAGGCGCGGCAAACGGCGCAGGACCTCCTCCCGCACCACGCCGCCCTTAGCCGCCAGGACCAGGAGCGCCGCCTCCATGGCGTCGCCGATGGCCTTGCCGTCGTCAACGTGGCTGTCGTTGCACGCCACCACCGGGACCAGCAAGGCATCGAAATTGGTCGGTCCGGCCCCGTTTTGCGTCCCGGTGATCGCACCCTGGTTGTCATATCCTTCGCCGGACACCTCAAAGCGCTGGCCGTTGTAGACCACTACGCGTGCCGTCATCTGGTTCAGCGTCAGTGTGCCGGTCTTGTCCGAACAG